>JAZQAP010000166.1:0-18818 GCA_045545275.1 Thermoguttaceae bacterium
TGTTCAAAATTTGAGCCCCGACGAATTTGAAATTTTTGTTTGCGAATGGTTGTTCGCGTCGGAGCGTTACGATCGGGACGAAATCTATCGTCTGGGCGGCGCGGGCGATAAAGGACGCGATCTGTTGGCGCGCGACCTCGACGGGAATCTGGAACAGTTTCAGTGCAAACGCTACAAAGAGCCGCTAACCCCGACTCATATTTATTCCGAACTCGGGAAGTTATGTTATTACTCCTATCGCGGCGAAATCGAAACGCCTAAAACTTATTGGATCGTCGCTTCGCACGACGTCGGGTCAAAGTTGTGTGATTTGCTAAGGGAACCCGAAAAACTTAAAGCGCAATTATTAAAAAACTGGACGGCGCGTTGTCAAAAGAAAATTACCGACGGACGCAAAGTCGAGTTAACGGGCGATTTTCGCGATTACGTCGAGCGGTTCGACTTCTCCATCGTCAAAAGTAAACCGATTATGACGATCATTAACGAATATTGGCGGTCGCATTACCGTTATATTCGATTCGGCGGCGACCGACCGGAAAAGCCGAAACCGTTAACGCCGCCCGAACAAATCGCAGAGTCGGAGCCCCCCTATTTAAACGCGTTACTCGAGGTCTGCCGAGAAAGCGGACGCCGCGAACTTCCGTTGTTCCAAATTGGAAAACCTGCGGAAATTCCCGAATATTTTCAACCTTTTATTGCCGAACAACGCGATTACTTTTATTCTTTCGAAACGATTCGGCGAGCGGTTCGCGACGCGTTCACCGAAAACAGCTACGGTTCCGTCGACGATTTATGCGAGTCAATTTACGAAATTATTTTAACGACATATCGTCGAAAGTATGAAACGGGAAGACTCCGCCTCGACGAAACGTTAGATTGCGCCGCGAAAGCGACCAATTTGCAGACTTCCCCGTTGTACGCCGATTTACGCTGGATAACGCCGCGCGAACAAAAAGGAATATGCCATCATTTAGTCAACGACAAACGCTTAAACGGTTGGGTGAACGCCGATGACGACAAATATTTTTAATCGCCCTCTCGAACTCGCTCTTCGCGCTATGCTCGTTGCGACTTGCGCGACGCCGGGAACGCGTTTTTCGGCGGAGCGTTTGGCGTATCTCGATTTCGTCGCGACTTACGGGAAAATTTTCAACGTCGCCGAAAATAACCTACACGGCGACAATACTTTTTGTTTTGCCGAACTGTTGAATCGCGTCGTTCTTATGCGAAAAGCTCTCGCCCAAGCCGCCGCGCAAGCCTACTTCGACTTCGTTCCGTCGGAAAGCGCCGGTTTTCTCTTTTCGCTCTCGGCGAAAGGACGCGAATTTTGTTCGTCGTTAAACAACGATTACGTCGAGCGTTACGTCGACGCGGCGCGACGGACGCTTCGACAATATAAAAATTTCGACGTCTTCGAATTAGCGCAAACCGTTCGCGACCAAACGTCGCGTTTTTAATTACCGAGGAATCGCAGGATGTATTGGTTCAAAGAGTTATCTGTTCAAAAAGACGGCGAAAAGAAATCTTTTATCTCTTTTCAACCCGGCCTCAATCTTATTTTAGGACCGTCCGACACGGGTAAAACGTTAATTTTTCAATGCCTCGACTTTCTATTAGGAGCAAGAGATCTCCCTAAACTTCCCTTACCCGGTTACGATTCAGTCAACGCCGCGCTTTCGACAAACGACAGTTTGCTTTCTATTTCGCGTTCGTCAAAGGAGGCTCGCTCGGAGTTATGCGTCGCCAACCAAGGCGAAAAATATCCGCACAAACAAATCGGCGCGTTTTGGTTTCAATTATTAGGCCTTTCTAATCCAAACATTAAAGTTATTGGCCAATCTAACGGCAAAAGAGAAAAGTTATCTTGGCGAAAGATAGTCAAACTTTTTGTCGTACGCGATAAACGTTTTTTAAGCGACTCGATCTTGACGTCGGAAATATTTGCGACGCCCGTCAATATTCGCGCGTTGTTCCTCTACCTCTTAACCCAAAATAATTTCGAAGGCCAACGGTCTTCCCAAGAAGCCAACCTTCAAAACGCCGAACGATCGGGAAGACTTAAACGTACAAAAGACCTAATCGAGAAGTTGCGCGAGGAACTTCAAAATTTGCCCGACTATCCCGAATCGCTCGAAGAACTTCAAGCGCAAGTCGCCGACGAACTCGCGAAGTTAAATCGAGAGCTTGTCGAACGCCGTCAAGAAATCCGGAACTTTAATCGCCAATTGTACGCCAACGAACGCGAAATCGCTCAAAAACGTTTGTCGCTCCGAAATTACGACGCGCTCGACGAGCAATACGAAGCCGATTTGCGAAGATTGAATTTGATCTTCGAAGGCGAATTTCATTCTTCGCGCGACCAAGCTAAGGGCCGTTGCCCTTTGTGCGAATCGGAAGTCGAAGGATTCGGCGCCGACGCGCAACCCGACGCCGCGATCGCGGAATATCGCAAAATTTCCCTATTACGCGAAGATTTGCAACGAGCGCGAACGTCGACCGAAGAAGAAATCGCCGCAGCGGAAACGACGGCGCAAGAGCTCGACCTCCAAAAGAACAGGCTCGAAGCCGACGTTTCCGACGCGCAAAACGCCGTTGCCGCAACCAAATGGATCGTCGTAAATCTCGTTCCCGACGGAGATTGCGTCGAGTTTGAAGGTCGACCAATCGAACGCTTCGGAGAGCGTCGTTTCGACAAAGACTTCCTGCGCGGCGGCGGTCGCGGTCTGTTTGTTTTCGAAGTAAATGGTGAAATGTTGCGTCGCGGCGGCTTTTCCGTCGATCCAGTTCAGCGTCGTAATCACCAAGAACGGCTCGTCCGGCGTTCAAAGTACGATGATATAAATCGTTTTTTTTCACAAGAGACGTAGTAATCCTCGCAAAGACTCTGTATCGCAGAAGCTCCGGCAAAATTTTGTCGTTATAATACATTTTTTGCCGAGCCAATTTTTGCCAGAAATTGCCCGGGTCTTCTTCCGCCGTCGCGTTGGAAATTATCGGCGCCGTTTGCTCCGTCGCGCTTTCCGTTTCCGTCGGCGCCGCCGTCGTAAGAGCGACGCAAACGTCTGGAACGACGGCGAGTCGTATCGCGACGACGGTCAATTCTTCGCCGGTCAATTCGACGGTCGCCGTCGCGGTCGTCGCGTAATCAACGCAAACGAGTCGATACGCCTCCGCTTCCAACGCGTAAGCGACAAAGGCGCCGTCGGCGTCAGAATAGCCGATTCCCACGACGACGCCGTCGCCGTTTTTAATCAAGACGACGCCTTGATCGCCGATCGGCGCGCCGTCGAGCGTAATCAAGCCGGAAATCGTTACGGTCGCTTCGGTTAGCTCGACATTTTTGGAAACCGCCGTTTCGTTTTCCGGAATCGTCAGTTTCGCCGTTCCGACCGTTCGGCCCGCGACGACAACCAACGCGTACTCACCCGGCTCGAGGAAGTGATAAAGGAGGTTCCCCTCGTCGTCGATCGCGGCGCTGTTAACCAAATTATTTTCGGCGTCGTACAGCCACCCTATCGCGTCGGCGCCGTCAGCTTCGAATCCCGTCGGAAGTTGAACGGTCGCCGTCAAAATCGCTTTTTCGCTAAACGCCAAGTCGAACGTCGTCGCGGCCGCGCCTTCCGAAATCTCGAACTCGCTTTTCGCGCCCTTCGTTCCGCAATACGCCAAAATTTGATACTTGCCGGGCGTTAAACCGACGAAATTCAACGCGGCGCCGTCGTCGGAATATCCGGTTAACTCCGCCGTTGCCCGGCCTTCCTCGTCAACGCTTAACAGACTCCAGTAAACGGTTTGCGATTCGTCGTCCGCCTAGCGACCGGTCGCGTTCGCTTGTGCGGAAACGGTTCCCTCCGTCTTGGTTCGCCTCGCCACCCCGACAAATCGAGAGAGTCCGCCGTCCCACCGCTAATATGAAAGACGCGGGACTTGCCGTCGGCGTTAATCGTTAAGCCCTGAGCGTTGTTTTTCGCGTCGTAAAGAGCCGGCGCGTCGACGGTAATCGTTTGTGTAATTTTGAGTTGCGTTCCGGAAAGCGTAATCGTTTTCGCCTTCATCGACGACGAAAAGATAATCGTCGCGCCGGTTTCGGCGGCCCTCGCTTCGCGCAGGGCTGTAACGACGGTTGTCGCGGTCGTCGTGCTGGCGATCACCGGCGATATCGTCGCCGGTCGCAAATTCTGACGCCGTAACGACTAACAACGCGCGCTCTTCCAGTTGTTCGAGCCGAATGTCCAATCTGCGCCGACTCCGTAAGCTCGCCAAACTCGCGGCAACACTCCTTCGCGCGCCTCGACCTCAGATTCTGAATCAATCGGTTGCAAAACGGGACGCAGCTTTCAAAATCGCCTAACGAATTACGACCTAAGTCGTGTTCAGCGCGCGCTTTGTCGCGACCACCAGTCGAGGGCCGGCGCGTATTTTCCGATAAACTAAGGTCGATTTTTTGTTACCCGCGTCCAATAAGAGGCGTTTAACTCGCGCGTTTCATTCTCCCCTCCCCACCGATTTTCATCACGATTTCAGTCGCTTTCTTCTTTGCCGAATTTAAATGAAACGCGTTCGAAAAATAAGCGTTTTTCGAACGAACGATTTTATTCCGTCGCCGTCGCGCTACTCGGAGTCGTTATCCTTCGGCAACAAGTCGTTCATTTCTTCTTGCGACAACGCTCGGCGAACAACTTTTCCGGTTGCGCCCCCCATTCCGTCCATTCCGCTGTCGTGATTGCGCTTGCTTTCCAAAAGGCGACGCGTCGCTTTCAAACAAAGCTCTTGTGAAATTTTCTTCTCCGCCAACGCCGCCGCTTCGGAGCAGGCCGTCACGATCGCGTTTTTGATTTCGCCGCCGGACATTCCAGCCGACGCTTCCGCAAGCTCTTGCCATCGCAGGCTTTCACGACCAGGAATTTGTCGCGTCGTCAGTTTGCGCCACAAAAGTTCGCGCGTTGGAGCGTCCGGCAACGGCACTTCAACGTGTTGCAAAATTCGACGTAAAAAAGCGGCGTCGTATTTGCCGAACTTATTCGTCGCGAAAACGACCACGCCTTCAAAAGCGTCGAGCTCTTTTAACATCACCGCTCGGGCGACGTCGACCGCGTGATCCGCCGCTTGCGTTACGTTCGACATACGAGCCCCCAAAATAGCGTCCGCTTCGTCAAAAAAGAGAAGCGCATTTGTTTGGCTCGCTTGCTGAAACGCGGCGCGAATATTTTTACCGGTCTCGCCAACGTATTTCGATTCAATTTCCGCGTAACTCACTTCGATAATGTCGACGCCAAGTTCCGCCGCCAACGCTTCTGCGCACATCGTTTTCCCGGTTCCGGGCGGCCCGTAAAAACTCACCGAGATATGCGCGCCTTGCGGGTCGATCGCCGCCAGGCCCCATTCCTCGTAAAGCAAACGATGGTTCGAGACGCGACTTTGCAAAACCTTGATTTGCTCTTTTACCTCGCCGTTAAGAACGACGTCTTCCAAACGATAAAGCGGTTTGCGCGCTTCAAAAACGACCGTTTTCTGTTTTTTCGGCAGCAGCAACTTCTCTGCTTGCTTGCGTACTTCGGACGGCCTTAAAAACGAGGAAACGGTTTGACCGTCGTCCGCGCGCGTCGTTTGCGGCGCCGTTTTTTGGGGTTCCGTCGCTCGCTCCACTTGATGTTCGTTCCACGAAAAATTCGAATAATTCACGCCCATTATTTTGCTCCTTCCCAATTTGCCGCCCCGCCCGCTTCCACGGGAACGCAAGCAAGGCGGCAATAAATTACGTTCGACGCTACGCCGTCATCTCGGCCAGTTCTTTCGTCGAAAAGATTTCGACTTCCTCTTTGACCCCGGAATCGCTCAGGAGTCCGGCGGCGCGCATCTCGGCCTGCGTCATTCTTCGCTCCGTAACGCCCATAAGCCGACCTCGCGCGGTTTCCCCTAAAACTCTACAACGAAATTCAGACTCGCCTCGCGCCAACGCCTCGTCGAACGAATTGACCAACCTCAAAAACACACGACAAAGCGTAACGTCAGGACGCGCTCGAAGCCAACCGCATATTTCGTCGCGTAACCCGTTTTTCCATTGTTTATACGCCCACCAAGCAATAACCGCGCTGCCGCCCGCGACTATAAGTCCGCCGACGCCGAACGCCAGCTTATCCCACATCTTTTCCGCCTTCGCTTTCTACGTTTTTTTTGTTAAGCATATCGTAAACGATTTCCACTTGATTCGTTTTGACAAACTCTTTACGAATCGCGCTCGGTAAAAAGCACCACTCCACGGAGCGCGTAAAAGTTGTCTGCAAAAATTCTTCGCCTTGGCGAATCGTCGCGACCAACGCGCGGTCGCAACTCGACGGACCGGTGCGAATAAAGCGACAACGCAGCGACAAGTCGAGTTTTTTCACGAGTTCGACCGGTTCGCCGTTCAGCGCCGCGGTCAACTCCGTTTTTGCTTGCTCCGCGTTCGCTTCTCCCTTTTCCGCCAGCCATTGAGCGACGTCTTTCACGATCGCGTCGAAAAAGTCGCGCTCGTATTTCGGCGGCGTTTTCGGGCCCTTTTTTCGACCGACGTAGCCCCACCAAACCACCGAGACGCCAAGAAGAATCCCCAACAGCGGCGCAAGACTCGCGGTCGTTTCGACGCAACCTTCGCCAGTGAAAGTATTCGCGAGCGCCCAAAGGCTACAATTCACGTTAGCCAACATTTTCCACTTCCTTTTGCTTGAAAATAATCAGTTCGTAAGAACTACAGTTCGTTTTTAAAAATTCGGCGCGAATTTGCGAGGGCAAAACCTCGCGGCTTCTATCGACGTTTAAGTTTAAAAAGGTTCTTGTCGGCGTTCCGGAGGCGTCGAACGACTCGACGACGCAGTTCCAAGCGAAATCGTTTGGGCCGAGTTGAGTAACGACCGCGGAAATTTTCCGAACGCCGTCGAGCGAAGCGCGCAATCTTTCATCGTCTAAACGAGCGAACGCGTCGTCCGTTTCCTCGACGAGCGTTCCCCCCGTTCGCTTCGTCAACCAACGCGTTAAAGCGGCGGTCGTCGCCTCGGCGACGTCGTTCGGAACCTCGGCCCGCCAATTTTCAGGCTCGACGACCGCGCGACGGACGTTCGGGTCAAAATCGCGCCAAGCCTTTAAATAATCGCGGAAAGAATGCGACTGCAACGCGGCGTTGACCAACGCCGCCAAAATACGCGCCGGAAACGCCAACGGAACTAATAACAACGCCGCCGCTTGCGAAAGGGAGCCGTTGAGCGCGGGAACGTTCAACACGTTGGCTCCAACCGCCCCGCGTTGTCCTAACGCGACGACGCCTTGCTCGATCCCATAGAACGTCAAAGCGACGTCGAACGGCGAATACACGTTCGCAAGCGGCTGCTCCGAACGCCGCGCCGCGCAAGCGACGTCCGGCGAATCGCAATCGATCGCGGCGCCCAAGAGAACGATCCGACGCAACTTCGTCGCGCCGTCGCGCAACGCTCCGACGGCGATCCGCGCGCCCAGCGAATGGCCGACGAGCGCAAGAGAACGCAACGTTTCCGGCGACTCCGTCTCCAAGTATTCGCGCAAATTTTGCGTCGCGCGTTCGGCGTTTTGCAGCGCGTCCCGCCAGGCGACGTCCGACTTCCACTCGAACCGTTCGAGCGTCGCGTTCGGATAAATTCGCCTCAAAATCGTTTCGATTTGAGTGAAATCGCTTCGCCCCGAGTTCCAGCCGCCGACGTAAACGACTTTTTTCACAGTAGTATCGATCATCTTTTCCTTCTCTCATCGGGTCGACGCGCCTCCTAAGAGGGCGTCGGCTTCATTTTATCGTTCGCTTGTTGGCGTTCTCAAACTTCCAATTCGAGCCCGTTTTCCTCCGCCGCTTCGTCAAAACGCGTCAGCAACACGTCGCGATCGTCGACCAAGACGGGGGCGTTCGAATCGCGCATTCGCGCTCGGATTTCCGGATCGAGCTCGCTCCAATCAAGCTTTCGGCGCTCGACTCGGCATTCCCCGGTTCCGTTGTCGTTTAGTAAAATCGTTTCGGTAGTCGCCTCGACCGTCGAAGCGCCGACTTGGCGAAACGTCGACGTTTGTTTCGCCAACTTCGCGACGAGCCACCGTCGAACTCCGCGGGCGACGCGTTCGGGCCAAACGACTAAGCCGTCGATAAAAGAAAGCGAGTTGGCCAAAATGTCGGCCGGCGCGTCGCCCCACGTATTGCGCGTCCAAGGAATGAGCGTCGTTTGACAAACCCAAACAACGTTGCGCCAAAGCCAATTCAGCGCTTTTCTCCCAAACACGACAAGCGCGGCCGCCGCCGTTAAGGCAATGAGCATTCTCTACGTCTCCTTTGATTAAACGCCCTACGCGGCGTTTTCCAATTCAATTTCCTCTTGTTCGGCGCGGGCTTTGATCTTTTCTTTCAACTGTTCCAGATCGTCGATTTCCGCTTGGTCATGCGCGATCAAGCGCCGACGCGCGTCGTTGGGCAGCTCGTCGACGGGAATCGTCTTCGTTACCACGATTTCTTCGTAACCGCCTTGCTCGTTCGTTAAAATTGTCGAAGTTTCCTGGATCGCTTCATAAGCGTTCTCTTGTTTGTATTTCGATTTCACGCGTAAGATATTTTGGCAAAGCCAGCGGTATCCGCGACGCACGGCGCGCCTTATATACGTCGCGCCCGTATCGACGAACGAAATAAGGTTCGCCAATAGATCGCCCGCTCGATTGCCCAAACGCTCGCGCACCCACGGTATCGTTCGCGTTTGAAAAAAATACGCGATGTGATTCCAAAACCAAAGTAGCGTCGCGGCCGAAAGCCCGACGAGTAAGAGCGTCAACCCCATACCGTCTCCGTTTCGTTGTTTGTCGAATTATTCCTAAAATATTTTGCGCCAATTTGTTACGCTTTGTACAGCGTTTGCGACGTTTCCTTTTTCCCCAAGCGCAAAAACTCGTCGCGAATCCGAGCCGGAATGTAATCGCGTCCGGTCTCGACGTCTAAGCGCACGCGAACTTTTATCCATTGTTCGTCTTCGCCAAGGACGTAAAACGCGCAATGATAATGGAATTCATCAGCGGAAATCTGTTCGATTTCCAAATTGATTTTTCCAACGCGAGTAAGCGGCGCGAAGTTCGGAACGTCGTTTTCGTAAAGCATCTTCCGAACCGTTCGCGCGACCTCGCGTCGCAAAAACGGCGAACGTTCGACGCACCAATCGACAAGCGCGCGTTCCGCCGCTTTGTACAACGCTTGTTCAAAAGGATCGGAGCAAGCGCGCTTCGCCAACGTTCGCCGCCCTTCCGCGTCCGTTTCAACGTGCTCCTCGTACTCGGCGTTTTGCAGCCACGTCAAAAGCTCCGAAGCGCGGCACACCAAATACGGGTGCGTCGCGTACAAACGATTGAACATTTCGAACATCGCGTCGAGCGCGGATTGGGAACGCTCTTCCTCGAAGCGCGTCGCTTGGTCGACGAAAGCCCGCGTGTAAATCTGCCGGTAATCGCCCCAAGGTCGTCCGCTCATCTTGACGAAAACGCGGAGCGCCGCTTCCCTATTTTGACAGCAGAGCAACCCCGCTCGGTCCGCCGACAGTTCCGCTCGACGCAGCCACGCCGCGAGCGCCGGTCGCACGACAGGCGCGCTGATCGCGGAAACGATCCGTCCGATCCCCGGCGCAAGGGTCGACGCGTCGAGAATCGCGTCCGCCGCCGCGTGATAACGCACGTGATCGCACTGGATATGCCCGAGTTCGTGTCCGATTAAATAAAGGAATTCGCGGTCGTCCAGCAAGAACGCGGCTTCCTTCGAAAGCGCTACGAAAGCCTTCTCGCCGGTTCCGGTCGTGTAAGCGTTAACGCCGGAAAGCGTCGGATCGATATAAACGGCCGGCAGCGTTCGCATATCGAGGATTTGCGCCGCCGTCCAAACGAGTTTAAACAAACGCGGATGCGAAACAGGCGTAATAAACTCTTGATTGGCAAGCAAAAAGAGTTCGCGACTCCGCATCGCGAGGTTAACGCCTTCTCCCGCCAACGCGCCGACGCCGGGAATCGCCGCGAGCTTTTGCATTGTCGCGCGATCGCTAGGGTGTTGGTACGACGTCGCGACGAGCCCCGTAAGCGGTAGGAGACGCGTCGTTTCCGCTTTGACGATTTGCGCGATCAAGTCGGTCGCTTGCTCGCAAAACGCCGACTCAACCCAAAGTTGACGACCGCGCATTTCGCAGTTCCAATCACGGCTTAAAACGAGTTGTTTCAACGCTTCGCTCGTATTTTGGGGAACGCGGCAAGCGCGTCGAATCGTTTCGACGACGTCTTCGAAGTTCGAAACCGTTTGCGCCGTCAAATAAAGGAACGCGATAACCGCCCAAGCTTCGGCGCACGAAAGGCGTTCAAGTTCCCGCATACGCAAAACGGCTTGCGGATCGAGCGCGTCCTCTTGGATCGCCGAGTTAAAAGGCGCGATCCCCAAACCTTTGGCGACGCCGCAAAAGAGCAAATACGGCGCGACGGCGTAATCCGATGCGTTCGTTATCGTCGTTTCGTAAAATTCTTCGAAGCGCCGTCGTACGTCGTCGGGCAAATACAAGGCGTCGAACGTCGCGTCCGGCGTCCGCGCAAAGAGCGTCGAGGCGACGAAAAAACGCTCGTAAATAGCGTTGTCAATCTGGTAAAAAAAACGGCCGACGTTTTTCATCAATCTATTGTTTCCCAAGTTATCGCGTAATTTTAAGCTTTTTAAGCTTTTTAAGCTTTTTACTTTACGTTGGTTTTAACCGTAACTACTGTTGCTTCCGCAAGCGCCGGAACACTCGCACGAACCGTTTTTCGAGTAATTCGTTCCGCAAGAGCTGTAACACTCGCACTATTCGCGCGAATAGTTGCTTCCGCACGAGCCGGAACACTCGCACGAACCGTTTTTCGAGTAATTCTGCGCCCCGCAAGAGCTATAACACTCGCACGATCCGCGCGAATAGTTGCTTCCGCAAGCGCCGGAACACTCGCAAAGAACGGTTTCGCGCTTCCCGTTGCGACGCGGTTCCTTGACCGCCGTCGCGCTCGCTTCCTCGACGTCCGCTTCTAAACGAGCGACGAAGACCGGCGTCGGAGTTGGAAAGTCGCCGACAAAACCGACGTTGCCGAGCGTTTCGTAAAAATTTGCCGGCGTCGCGACGGTTCCGCATAAAGTCGACGCGTTAAACATATTTTTTCTCCTTTTTGTCGTCGGTTTGAAACCCGAGACGTTCGCGATTTTTATAATACGAAATCGTTCCGCGCATGTCGTCGATTTCCTCGACGCTAAACGTTTCCCCTTTCGCTTTTTTTCTTTCAAAACGTTGCGTTTTAAACCAAGCCGCAACTTCGCAACGCCGCTGAAACAGCTCGCAAGTCGCGCGATCTCGGCGATTCAGTTCGCCCGTCGCGCCGTAGTTGTATCCGACGCAAGTCGGGCAAACGTTGAAAATCGAGCAGTTATCGCATCGGCGATCCGGCTTCCTTGTTTGGCGTCGAAAGTTTTCTTCGGTCAACGCGGAACCGGCGGCGAGAACGACCGGCGTAAACAAATGGCAAGGAAACCTTTCGCCCGCCGGATCGTAAGCGACGAACCCGACGCCCGCGCCGCACCAAGCTTGTTTCGCTCTCGGCTCTAAAATCCGATAAAACGGAACTTCCAGCAACTCGATCGGCTCTAACTCGGGACGCGCTAAAAAGTATTGGCCTATCCTCGCAAGTTGGCGTCGAAACTCGTCGAAATCGGTCTCGGCCCAATCTTCTCCGCAAGCGCACGACGCGTTGACCAGGAAACCGCGCTCCGTCAAATAAACGACGCCCTCCGCAAAGGAAGGAAGCGTTTCCTTCGAAACCGTCATTTTGATCGTTTGCCTCGGGTAACGCGTTCGGAAAAACTCCAAATCGACGTCTTTCGAACTGCCGGAGCGGTTGACGTCCTGCATTTCCGGGGTTCCGTCGTAACTCAATCCGACGCTCAACAGTTCCTTTTGCGCGTCCAACCACTCCTTAATTTCCGGCGTTAGCAGCGTTCCGTTCGTCGTTGCGAAAAAGGAATACGGAACCGACCGCGGCTCCGAACTCGTCCATTCGACGATTTGCCGCAACAGTTCGAACTCCAAAAACGGTTCGCCGCCGAAAAACTCGACGCGCAACGCGTCGAATTCGTTCGACCGTTCGACCTCGTCGAATTCTTGCTCGATCATCTTTTGCGCCGTCTCCAAGGTCATTCTTCTCGGGGACTTACGTCCTTCGTAACAATAAACGCAATTTAAATTGCACGCGTCCGTTAAAATCAAACAGCAAATTTTTACACGCATTTCTCGTCTTTGCCCAAGTTCAAGTTTTTCATGAAAACGCCCGCGTTTCAACGGCGACGCGGCAAGCGTCGGACGCGTTTTTAAAGCTTGCAGGCGTCGGCAACTTCGCCGACGCCGAGCCCGTCGATTGTCGCGTCGTTTTGTTATTTCACTTTCCTTGCCTTACGCGTCGACAACGCCGGAGAGCATATCGCGAATAACTTCGTCGATACCGGACGATTCCAAGCCTTCCCAAATTTGTTTCGAATCCCGCCCGTCCGCGCGCCCGCGAGCGTCACACCGTTTCATTCCCAATTCTCCTTTTTTGATTTTTTCTTTTTACCGTCGACTTGCGGAGCCGCGTCTTGCCGCGAATCTCCTCCAACGCTTGTCGACGAAGAACTTAAAAGCGTCTTTTCGACGTTCGGCGATCGCTTTTCACCGCGTTTCGCCGAACGTCGGTCCGTTTCGTTTCGCGACTGTTTTTTAAGAACGAACGTCGACCCTCGCGAAGAGGAACCGACGTTCGTTGAGCTCGCGTCGCTCGCCGACGCGTCTTAACCGCTCGTCCCGCATGTCGCGCGCAAGACGAACGAGCCGTCAGTTGCTAACCGCGTCGACAATATCGCCGACCAATTCGGCGCCGGCTTCGATAATATCCGGCAACACTTCGGCAAGCAACATTCCAAACAAAAAGCCCATTGCCCTCTCCTTTATTTAGCGACGCAAAACCATCAAAAACGAACGTCGAATCCGTCGCAAAATTAAATCGACGTTCGCGTTAGATTCGCAACCTTTCTCCAACGCCGAAACGCGCCGGAAAAAAGGCCGCAAAACGTTTCTTCGCCCCCTTTATCCGAGGCGTCGGAGGCGATCAGCGACTATTCGACTTCGCTGAGCAAGTCGACAATCTGACCGACCCCTTCGCCGACAACGGGCCCAAGCGGCCCCAGGATCAAAGCGGCCCCGGCGTGAATCGCAAGGCGTTTGGCAAACCAATTCATTTGACATCTCCTTTAATAAGTATAGGTTTTGACGGCGGTTCCAATTTCTAACGCCGACCCGCCGTAAAGTCGAGCGTCGCTTAATTTTGTCTTACCGGTCCTTACGCGGATCTTCAAAACGTCGGCGAAAACGAAATCGCCGTCGCTCTCCCCAATCCAACTGAAAACGCGCCGCGTTTTACAATCTTCTAAACGCCGTCGTCGCGAAGCTTCAAGCTTCCTTGTCGTTACGCTTGGGAGCCGAAGTCGGCTCGCTATAACAAACGGCGCTCGATTCTTCGCGTCGCGTCAACGGCTTTCTATTAGTATTAACTGAACTTTTAACGCGCTTCCGTAAAAATTTTTATAATTTTTTTAAAATAAGCTCCGCTTCTTCTCGAATCGCGGCGATTTCCGCGCCCGTCGTTTCGTCCGCAACCCTTGTTTCGGCAAGAATTGCGAGCGTCGTTTCGCAAGCGAGACACGCGGCGTCAAGACGTTTTAACGAACGCGCGAGGATGGCGATCCCTAAATAATTTCGC
This sequence comes from Thermoguttaceae bacterium, assembly GCA_045545275.1. GTDB lineage: Bacteria > Planctomycetota > Planctomycetia > Pirellulales > Thermoguttaceae > RUG369. Next base: position 13,810 of record JAZQAP010000166.1, read on the forward strand.
GCTAACTCCAGCCTTCTCTTAACGACGTCCGCCTGTTCCTCCTCGGAATTTGCGTTCTTCTCACGATTCGCAAGAATCGCCTTTTTTTCCTCCGCGCACGCTTGGAATTTTTCCAACGCGTCCTCGCGACCGCCGGTCAATAAAAGCTCGCAGCCCCATTCTTCGTTTTGAGCGGCGCGCATTTCTCGCCCAATTTCAAAATCTGGCATAATGCGCAACATCGCGTCTAAAAGTCGAATTCTTTTGGCTTCGTCCATGTTTCCCTCAAGCTAAAACATTACCCTGTTTATAAGCGCCAAACAAACGCCGACTTTGCCGCCTACTCATCGACGTTCGCATTATCAACGTCGATGAGTAGGCGGCGAAGCAAGTCGCGTTTGGTATTGGCCTTTACTCGTATTAACCGCCGTTGAAGGCTTTTTCCGTAAAAAAACGAATCAAAATGAAAAATTTTTCGTTTTTTATCTTGCGACGTTTTCGCTTTAACATTTCAGCGCGATCGATTTCCGACTCGTTAAAAGGTTCCGGCGTCGTTGCGAAAACGTCGTAAACGACGCCGGAAACAATGACTCGCGACGTTCAAACGTCAAAAGCGTTAAAAGAAGGAGCCGAAAAATTCCGCGACGCCCTCAAAAACCTCCGACGCGCCGTCGGTAAGGTTGGAGCCCCATTCTTTCAAGTCGTCGACGTCGAGATCGCCGTCGCCGTCGCCGCGAAGCAGGTCGAAAAGCCGCGCCTTATCGTCGACTTTGACGTTAGGCAAGTCGACGATTTTCTTCGCTTTGTAAACGTCGTTAGCAACGTGGGTAAAGAGGTCGATTAAATCCAACATTGTTTGTTTTCCTTTATACCGTGTTTCCCGAAACCTCAAAGGTTTCGGCTCTCCAATAAAACCACCTTTTCGCGTATGCGTTAGCGGTCTTCTAATATTTAATGACGTATTTTCCGCGCGACTTCCGTCGTCCCAAAATCATTTTTTCCCAAAAAAATGACGTTTTCTCTTAAAACGCGGCGATTTACGCGTCCCTTGCCTCGTCTGCAAGCCGTGTTGCGACAGAAATTACGAGCGTCGTTTCGCAAACGAGGCGCAGTTGGCGATTTCGTCGGTTAATAGAGAAATATGGAGAACGCCGTCAAAGTCGGCGCCGGCGCAAACGAGTTGCGTCGAGCCCCCATATATCTCTATCGATTCGTACGAAACCAACTCGACGTTTGATCGGTTTGCTTCCGATCGTCGTCTTTTTCCTTACGGCGACGAACCGCTCGCCTTGAACGATTAGCGTCCGGAGGATAGCGCTTAAATATCGTTATTCTCCCAAACGTCGATAGGAAAAAATTCGTGGATAAATAACGGAGCCACCAAATAAAAGATCGCGTCGTCCAGAAGTTTTTTTGCTTTCGTAAACATTAAATTTTCCTTTCGGGGCGTATAACGGCAAAAGTAAAACGAACGTCGACTCGCCGCTCCAATAATCGGCGTCGTATTATCAACGTCGCTCTCAGTTACTGTCGCCGTCGGTGAAACAAATCGCTTTTTGTATTGGCCTTTACTAGTATTAACCGCCGTTGAAGACTTTTCCTGTAAAAAAAATGTATCGAGACGAAAAAATTTTTCAAAAGGTCGTTGCCTCAGCCGTCTTTTTCGCAATGTTATCAAGCGTCGTCGCAACGTTTTACCTCTCTTTTTGCGGGCTCTCTTCGTCGAAAAAAATGTCGAAAAATACAGTAAATCGTTAAATTCCAAACTAAATTTAGCGCGTCTCTACACACGCATTTTCCAACAGTTCCAACAGCGCGCTCTTAACTGTCCAAACAACGCTTTACCCAACCGCGTCCGCCCTCCGAAACCAAACCGAAAAGGCTCCGCGTTTGATCGCCAATTTTAACCTAACGTCGTTACGAAACGTCGGACGCTCGCGTCTTGCGCTTCGAGGCCGAAGTCGGCGCTATTGGTTGGCGTCAAATGTTGGCGAAAACAACGCGGTTCTGGAATTTTTGCATTTCGTTAAAAGCTTTCTATTAATAAATAGAGGGAACTTTTGACGCGCTTCCGTAAAAACGAACTATATTTTTAAAATTTTTCTAAAAGAAACCTCGTCTCGCAAGCGAAACGCGCGGCGTCGAAACGTTCTACTAAACGCGCAAGAATAACGATCCCGAAATAATTTTGAGCCCCCCCCGCCCCACCTTCTCTTTGCGCCGTTCGTCAAAACCTCGGCTCTTCGGAATTCGCGTTTTTCTCGTAATTTTTTAGAAACTCCTTTCTGATACCCTAAAGTTATCGCCCTAAAAAATGAACTATTTTGAATGCCACCGGAATTTATACTGGACTTTTGTTAAACATTCGGATATACTTTAGGTAGTTTTCGGCTTTCTGTAGCTGAAAGCGTTATTTCCGGTCGTTTTTATACTCCGCCAATACAATTTTTATAAATTTAAGGGAAATTATTATGCCCGATTTCGCAACGGAATTCGTACAACATTACCGCCAGGCGACCGCCGAAGACCAGCAAGAGTTTTGCGACGCGTTGTTTGCCGACGCGGTCGACGATTTGAAATCGAGAATCGTTCGCTGGGTTAACCCCGCGAAAGACAAGATTCGTCCGACGGCCGTTTTGGATTCGGTTATCCGGAGATTGTTCGTTAAATTTAATAACAACCCGAACGCATTAGCGGAGATGGACAATTTCTTCGGTTATTTGCATGAGACCGCAAAAACAGCGCTCAGTGGTCAACGGAATATTGAGCGAAAAGCGACGAGAGGATACATTGGCAACAAGCAAGTCGTTAACCTTGTTCCGCTCGGAGTCCAAGGCCCCGATGGAACGCAAGATAACGACAACGTTGCCTCGCCTTACAATCAGGAGCTCGCCGAATTTACTAAGGACTTACAGAATCTCCTTGCGGAAAAAGCGGGAGAATACGAAATTTTCGCGGATTACCCTCGTTACTACAAACCGGAAACCGAAAACGATGAGCGCCGCCGTCAAATTCTTACGCTGGTCGTAGCTGGTTATAGAACCAAGGAAATCGCAGAAAAGCTTAATATGAACGAACATCAGGTCGAAAACGATCGCAGAGCTATTCGCGCTTACGTCTTGGTATGTCAAATCTCAAAAAAAATTGACGACGGTTGGACCGCGAAAAGAATTATCGAAGAGTATCCTTTGTCGAAACTAACTCATATTAACCAGGAAGTTATGCGCGCGTTGCGCCTGACGCCTGACGAATTTAAACAAATTCTCCTTAACCTAGCAAAAGAGGATCCGAGATTCGCCCAATTGATAAACGCCCCGGGCTTTGCCCATACAATCGCTCAATTACATTAATAACCGCCTTTTAACAACGTCGTTTAGGGATAGACTTCCCTCTTTTTTTCCGACGTCGTCGAACGCCGCGGCGACGTCGGAAAGCCGATCGCAACTCAAATAGGTAACGTGTCAATGAACTCTTTCTCGCAAAATTCATCTTTGCTTGACCAATTGCGCGCCGAATGGTCAAGTTTTAACCTCGTCCGCCGGCCTGAGGAACTTATCGAATTTATTCGCGGGGCCGATCTTTCGGACGCCGATCGTCAAAGCTTGGCTTGCCGGATGATCGTTAACGAGTTTGAAGAACGTCTGCTTTGGCGCGACGTTCCGCCTTCCGTCGAAGAGCAACTCGAATTTTACCTCGACGCTTTTAAAACGCGCGATTTCACGCTCGACCGTCTCCCGCTATTAGAGGGCTTGGTAATCGCTCAATTAAAGCGCAACCCAAGCGACGCAAACGTCGCCAAGCTAAAAGAACGCTTTCCCGAAACGAGCGATTTTATCGACGAAAATCTCTCTTGGATTCGCTCGTCCGCGAATTCGAATTTGAGACCAATTGAAATCGCGAGCGACGCTCGGCCCGCGGCTTTGCGGACTTTGACGGCGTCGGAAACCTACGAGATTCAAGAGAATATTGGGGGCGGCGGGTTCAAAAACGTTTACCGCGCGAAACAAAACGGCACGGAGCAATTCGTCGCGCTCAAACGGCTGAAAAACGCCAGTTCCGGCTTCAACCGCCAGCTTTTAAAGTCGGAAGTTCTTTTACAAGCTAAGCTTGCGCACCCTAACATCCCGCAAATTTTATCTTACGCTGAAACTTCTCCAGACTCCAATCCGTTCCTCGTCGAACGTTTGATCGCCGACGGAAAAAGTTGGGGTTCCCTTTTCGACGTCTTGTCCTTTGAGGAAAATCTCGCGATCTTAATCGCCGTTTCACGTATCGTCGCGTACGCGCACGAGCGTCCCCGCGTTGTTCACTGCGACCTAAAGCCCGACAACGTTATGCTTGGCGAAAACGACGGGCGTTACGGCGACATTTATTTAGTCGATTGGGGCTTGGCACTTTGCCTCGACGATCCCGATCTTGCCCAAAAGACGCCGGGCGGCACCGATTATTATCGACCTCCGGAAACGTGCGAAAAAGACGCGACGAAGATTTCCTGCGCGACCGACGTTTTTACGCTCGGCGGCATACTTTTTCGTCTCCTTACTTCTAAAGCGCCTTATGAACAAGCGCTTCAAAGAAGAAAAGGCCAATTACGCGCGGATCACCCCGATATCGTTTCCGCCCAAGTTCCGGAAATTCCCGAACAACACCCGCATACGCAAAAGGTTAATCCGCCGGAACTTATCGAGATCGCTAAGAAAGCCCTGCGCAAGGAACCGGCAGAGCGTTACGCGAACGCCGCGGAATTTGCCGACGCGTTGGAGCGTTACCGTCGTCGCGCGAGTTTGGGCGAACGCCTTCGTGCCGCGCAAGATTCGTTCGCGCGCCTAAAACAAGACCTCGAAAACGCGTCCGCGCCGTCTTTTAAGCAAAGAATCGCGTCGCGGCTCACCGGACGTTCCGGCGCGTTCGACGCGCGGCTTATCGAGATAACGAACGAAATACGGCTCGTTCGCGAGGAAGTCGCGAGTTCGGACGTCGACGGCTCCCCTTCGACGCTCTTTTACAACGCCGTCCGAGCGGAGCGCGAC
>JAZQAP010000167.1:0-2120 GCA_045545275.1 Thermoguttaceae bacterium
GTCGTTGGGACTCTTGGGGCAGCTTCGACGCGTTGATGGAACACCGCGGGATCGAAAATCCGCTCCCGGGGCATACCGACGAGGAAGCGTTCGACTGGGTCGTCGACGCGTTCGAGAAAATTTTGCCGTGCGCCGAAAAGAACGGCGTCATGCTCTGCCTTGAAAATCACTGGGGCTTGGCGCGCACCGCAGACGGGTTGATCAAAGTTCTCGACGCGATCGACTCGCCGTATTTCGGTTGTTGCCTCGACACCGGCAACTTCCTCGACGACACGGTCGAGCAGTTCGAAAAAGTGTTGCCGCGCGCTCATTTTGTGCAGGCGAAAACTTATTACGGCGGCGGCTTGTGGTACTCGCTTCCGCTCGATTACGCTAAATATGGGGAACTCTTCCGGAAATATAACTACCGAGGTTTCGTTTCGCTCGAGTTCGAGGGAAAAGAAAACCCGGCGACCGCGATTCCGAAGAGCTTGGCCCTGTTGCGCGAAAACTTGTATTTTAACGAATAGTCTTATCAAATCGCACAGGAAAAAGGAGCGCCGATGAAAACGACGCGCGGAAAATTATTGGCTTTATTGGCGACGACGGCGTTTTGCGTCGTTCCGTCGACTTTTGCGCAGGACGCGCCGACGCTGCCCGAGGGCGTTTCGGTGAAGTTCGAGAAAACGGAGAACCAACCGGCGGTCGCGATCGCGACGGTCGACGGCGTCGAAACGCGAATCGAAGCGTTCGAACCGCTCGACAAATTGCCGGAGTCGGTTCGCGAATACGTCCGCGCCGAGTGGACGAAAACCGGCGAATTCCCGGCGAAAACGATCAAAGTCGAAGTCGACGTTACCGACGCGCCGGACGCCGCCGAGTGGGCCGAGTCCGCGAAGAACCGCCTGATTTACTGGTTCCCGAAAATCGTCGAAGCGCTCGACGGCAAAGACGCGGTCGCCAAAATTCCGGACGATTATACGATTCGCTTGGTCTTTAAAAATATGGACGGCGTCGCCTACGCGGCGGGGCGCGAGATCACCGTTTCGAGTAATTGGATTAAAAAGAGCCCGAACGATTTCGGCCTCGTCGTTCACGAAGCGACGCACGTCGTGCAAGCGTACCGTCGCGGCGAATTTTGGACGACCGAAGGGATCGCCGACTACGTCCGCTATTACGTTTCGGAACCGCGTTCGCGCAACCATTGGCGCATCGACCCGAAACGCTCGAGCTACAAACAAGGCTACGGGATTACCGCGACGTTCTTCGATTGGATGATTCGCGAAAAAGACCCGGAATTTTTGATTAAATTGCACCGCGCCCTGCGAGCCCGCAAAAACGGCGAGAAGTTTTTCGCGGAAGAGTATCAAACGACGCCGGACGCGCTTTGGAAAGAATTTGTCGAAACGTTGTAAAACGTTTTCATTGTTATTATTAATACGAACGAGACGATTAAATGGCGAAGATTGGCGTTTTTACGTGTTGGTGCGGCGAGAATATCGCCCGCCACGTGGATTGCGACGCAGTGTCGAATGCCGTGGCTAAGCTCCCCGGCGTTCACTGCAGCCTGAATTATAAGTATATGTGTTCCGAGCCGGGTCAAAATATGATCGCCGAAAAGATCAAGGAACTCGGGCTCACCGGCGTCGTCGTCGCGAGCTGCTCGCCGCATATGCACTTGAAGACGTTCCGCAAAACGGCGGAAAACGCGGGCCTCAATCCGTATCTGGTCGAAATGGCGAACATCCGCGAGCAATGCTCTTGGGTTCACTCCGACCGCGAAATCGCGACCGCGAAAGCGATCGAACTGATCGGAATGGCGGTCGAAAAGGTGCGTCGCAACCACGCGCTCGAGCCGATTAAAGTCCCGGTAACGAAGCGCGCGCTCGTGATCGGCGCCGGCGTCGCGGGGATTCAAGCGGCGCTCGACGTCGCGGCGGGAGGCGTCGAAGTCGTCGTCGTCGAAAAAGAGCCGTCGGTCGGCGGCAAGATGGCGGGGCTCTCCGAAACGTTCCCGACGCTCGACTGCTCGCAGTGTATTCTGACGCCGCGTATGGTCGAAGTCGGCCAACACCCGAACATTAAGTTAATGACGTACTGCGAAGTCGAGAAGGTCGAAGGCTTCGTCGGCAACTTCAAGG
>JAZQAP010000168.1:0-1655 GCA_045545275.1 Thermoguttaceae bacterium
CGGCGCGGTTCGCGGCGACGGTTCGCGGTCAGCTCGACGCGGTCGGCGGTCGAACGCCGGTTTATCCGGGAATCGGAATGACGGCGACCGGAATTTCGATGGGAGCGGAGCAGGTCGCGGCGCAAGTCGTCGAGGCGCGTAAGGCGGGCGCGGACGGTTTTACGATCTTCAACCTCGACCCGCGAACGGCGAAGGTCGCGCTCCCGGCGTTGAAAAAGGGCGCGACGGCGGAACCGACCGAGCGTTTGAAAGGCGGGCTGGGCGAAGCGGGGAAAAAACGGAGGAAATAACGCTTGGAGAAAACGCGACGATCGGGAAAACGGCGGCGTTTGCGTAAAACGTCGCCGTCGCGTCGTCGCGACGGCGATAATGGGATCCCGACGGTCGACGGCGAAGATTGGACGACGCGAAAGTTTGCGCAAATCGTCTAGTTTAACGCGGAAAATCGACGGTCGAGGAGAAAATCGTTCGTTCGAAAAAAAATACTTGTTTTTCCGACGCGACTCGTTTATAATTCGGTAAAGACGGAAAAGGACGGGCGTTTTCGTCCCGTTTCGTCTTGTCGGTTTTCGGCTTTCGTCGTTCGGCTGCGCGTTAAACGGTCGGCGGCGAGCGACAAACGAAAACGTTCTTATTCGACTTTTCGCTAAAAAATGAAAAACGTCGCTTTAAAACGAAAGGAACGCTCGAGATGACTTCGAACGTCGATCAATTTTATATGCGTCGCGCGCTCAAATTAGCCGCTCGGGGACTTGGCGCCGTCGAGCCCAACCCGATGGTCGGGTGCGTGATCGTTCGCGATCCGAAGACGGCGGATTGCGCGAAAATCGCTCCCGATTGCGCAAACGCCGACTCCGTTTGCGCCGATTGCTCCGATTTTGCGGACGAAACCGCCGAAGCGCGAATCGTCGGCGAAGGTTGGCATCAACGATTCGGCGGGCCGCACGCGGAAGTCAACGCGCTCGCCGCCGCCGGAGACGCGGCGCGCGGCGCGACGATGTACGTAACGCTCGAACCTTGTTCGCATTTCGGGAAGACGCCGCCCTGTTGCGACGCGATAATCGCCGCCGGAATCCGCCGCGTCGTCGTCGCGACTCGCGACCCGTTTCCGAAGGTCGACGGTTCCGGAATCGAGAAGCTCGAAGCGGCCGGAATCGAAGTGAAAGTCGGCGTTTTAGAGAGTAAAGCGCGCGAGTTAAACGCTCCTTATTGGACGCGGTTGACGAAGAAGCGACCTTGGATTATCGGGAAATGGGCGATGACGCTCGACGGGAAAATCGCGACGCGGGTCGGGTCGAGTTATTGGATTTCGTCCGACGAGTCGCGGCTCCTCGTTCATCGGTTGCGCTCCCGGGTCGACGCAATTTTGATTGGAAGTCGAACGGCGATGGAAGACGACCCGAAATTGACCGTTCGCTTGCCGGAAGGAGAAACGCCGCTCCGAACGCCGACGCGCGTCGTTTTCGACTCCGGCGGAACGTTGTCGGCGTTTTCCGAACTTGCGCTAACGGCGCGCGACGTGCCGCTTTTGCTCGTTTTCGGGCCGGAAGCGCCCGTCGAAAAGAAGGTTTTTTGGGAGTCGAAGGGCGCCGAAGTTCTCGTGATCGACGCGCCGACTCGCGAACAACGACTGATTTTGTTGAAAGTCGGATCGT
>JAZQAP010000169.1:0-7651 GCA_045545275.1 Thermoguttaceae bacterium
GTCGACGGCCCGGACGAACGCCTTCTCGTCGTCGAGCGGCATTCCCCGGCGATTCTCGCTTGGTACGTCGGCGACGACACGGCGATGTATTACACGCCCGAAGAACTCCGCGACCGAAGCGACTCCTTGCGCGCCGTCGACCCGACTCGCCTTTCGACGCAAGCGGACGTCGTTTCGGCGCCGGAAGTCTCGAACTACTTCTTTTACGTCGACGGAACGGACTCGTTTTTGCCGGAAATTTACCCGTTCCGCCGCGACGAGCCGGAATGGGGCGAACGCTCCGTCGCCGCGACGCTCCGCGATATGCGAATCAGCCGCCGCGACGCCGCGCTCGCCGGAGACGGCCCGAAAGCGATTTGGCCGATTTTGCAGTCGTTCAAAGGTTGGGGTTGGACGCGCTTTCCGACGTTCCGCGAGTTGAACGCGACCAGCTTCGCCGCGCTCGTCGCCGGAGCGAACGGGATCGTTTGGTACACTTACGGCGATCAAGTCGAGCCGGAGCGGAACTTGCCAAATTACGGAAGCTGCGCAAACCCGGAAGTTTGGGGAAACTTAACAACCGTCTCGAAACGAATCGCGTCCCTTCAAACGATTCTCGTCGAGCGAACGCGCCCGGAACTCCAACCGACCGCGACCGTTTTAAACGGCCCGGAACTCGACCCGCTTGGCGGCCCGTCGGTCGTTTCGCTCCTGAAAGTTAGCGACGGCGAAATTACCGTTGTCGCCGTCAACGCGTCCCCGGAGCCGGTCGAAGTCCGTTTCGACTTCTCCGCGACCGCGCCGGAAGGGCAAATCCCCGTCGAACGCCTCTTCGAAGACGGCGCGACGGCGACGGTCGACGGCGGTTTCCTCGTCGACCGTTTCGAAGGTTTCGACGTCCGCGTTTACCGTTGGCCCGCCCCGGCGACGCTCGACGCCGAGTAAAACTTCCGCGACGGAGAAAACGCCGCGTTCGTTCGCGTTTGCGGCGTTTTCAGCGTTTTTTCCCGCGAACCGCCGCCCGTTTTCGCCGCTATTAATATATATTGACAAAATCGCCGGTTTCGCCCGCTTTCGCTTCCGTCGAAGCGCGTCAAAATCGGCGTTTTAGCCAAATTAGCGAAACCCGTTTCGACGCCGTTTCGCTCTTGAAGCGCGTTAAGCGCCCGCGTCGGGGACGACCTCGACGCGGTTCCGTTTCCTTAGGGACGACCCTAACCGAAACAAAAATCAACCTTTTAACGATGAATTGGATTTTGCTCTTTATCGCCGGTCTTCTCGAGTGCGCTTGGACGGTCGGTATGAAGTATTCGCGCGGTTTTTCCGCTTTTTGGCCGTCGTTGGCGACGCTTGCGGCGATGCTCGGCAGCGTTTGGCTCCTCTCGGTCGCGATGAAAACGCTCCCGATGGGCGTCGCGTACCCGATTTGGACCGGAATCGGAATCGTCGGCGCGGCGGTTTTGGACGTCGTTCTTTTCGGCGCGCCGGTTTCGCTTCCCAAAACAATCTGCGTCGCGCTAATTCTCGCCGGAATCGTCGGGTTGCGCCGCTTCGGTTGACGCTTTTTCGCCGCTCTTGTCGACGCAATTTACGCGACTTGCGCCGCTTGCGGTTTTACGCCTATCGACGCAATCTACGCAAGCCGCGCCGCTTGCCGCTTTTACGTCCGCCGCCGCAAACCGCCTATTTTCGCCGTTTTCTCCAAACCAACGCCGATTTGCGTCGTCGAACGTTCCCCGTTCGCGGTTCGTCGACGACGTTTTTTCGCTTCATTCGTTCCATTTTACCTAACCGGCGCGTTTTCAAGCGTTTTTTTCGCTCCGGAACGCCGTTCGAAGGGCCGCCGTCCTCTTGTCGCTTTTCAAAAAAGGCGTATAATGGACGGTAGCGTCGGGCCGTTGCAAGCCGACGCCCGACGCCGCGCCTCGAACGCCGACTTTTCGCCGCCCGACCGCGCCGGCTTACGTTTTTCACCTATTACCCCCATTTTATCTCTCCAAGGAGACCATAAATGTCCGAATACCGAGTCGAACGCGACACGATGGGCGAAGTCCGCCTTCCTCACGACGCTTATTACGGAGCGCAAACGCAACGCGCCGTCGAAAACTTCCCGGTTTCCGGTTCGCGCATCGCTCCGGAACTGATTCACGCGATCGGCCTCTTCAAATGGGCCGCCGCTCAAGCGAACGCCCAACTCGGCCGCTTGACGAAAGGTCGCGCTCCGCTCGGTGAAAAAGAACTCGCCGCGTTGTACCAAGCCGCTCGCGAAGTCGCCGACGGCAAACTCGACGCCGAATTCCCGATCGACGTTTACCAAACCGGTTCCGGCACCTCGTCGAACATGAACGCGAACGAAGTCATCTCGAACCGCGCGCTCGAACTCGCCGGTTACGACCGCTTCTCGCAAGAAAAACCGATTCACCCGAACGACCACGTCAACTGCGGTCAATCGACGAACGACTCCTTCCCGACGGCGATTCACGTCGCGGTCGCGGTCGCCATTAAAGAACGCCTCATCCCGGCGCTCGAAAAATGCCTCGCGATTCTCAAACGTCAAGCCGCCGAATGGCAAGACGTTCTCAAAATCGGCCGCACCCACTTGGCCGACGCGACCCCGTTGACCCTCGGTCAAGAATTCGGCGGTTTCGCCCGTCAATTCGAACTCGCGATCGAACGTTGCCATCTCGCGATCGAACAAGTTTGCGAACTCCCGTGCGGCGGCACCGCCGTCGGCAGCGGCATCAACTGCGACCCGAAATTCGGCTCCACCGTCGCCGCGATTCTCGAAAAAGAAACCGGAATCGCCTTCCGCGAAGCCGCCGACCACTTCGAAGCGAACGCCCAACGCGACGGCCTCGTCGCCGCGCACTCGCTTCTCAAAGCGGTCGCGACGACCCTTTCGAACGTCGCGAACAACATCCGTTGGCTCGGCTCCGGCCCGCGTTGCGGCTACTACGAAATCATTCTCAAAGACCTCCAACCGGGCAGCTCGATCATGCCGGGCAAAGTCAATCCGGTCGTCTGCGAAAGCGTTATGCAACTCGCGGCGAAGGTCATCGGGAACGATACGACGCTCGGTCTCTCCGGCGTTTCGGGCGGTCAATTCCAACTGAACATTTTGATGCCGGTCATGGCCGACGCCGCGCTCGAATCCGTCCGCATTTTGGCCGGCGGCGCCGACGTTTTCGCCGACAAGTGCCTCCAAGACATTCAAGCGAACCGCGAAAAATGCGCGTCCGCCGTCGAACAAAGCCTCTCGATCGTTACCGGCCTCAACCCGTACATCGGTTACGAAAAAGCCGCCGCGCTCGCGAAAGAAGCCTTCAAAACCGGCAAAACGATCCGCCAACTCTGCGAAGAAAAAGAAATTCTTCCGCCGGATCAACTCGCCGAAGGTCTCGACCCGATGCGTATGACGAAACCGCTCCAAAGCTGAGCGGAAAACGGCGAACGCGGCTCTTCGTCGCTTAACCGTTTTATTTAGCGACTTAACGTTTCCTCCGTCGAGCGTTTCACCGCGAATCGCTCGACGGAACGGGGTCGTTTTGTCTCAACGTCGCGTTTTGTTCCGCGGAACGCGACGTTTTTCGCGCTGTTTTTGACAACGCTATTTTGAAATTTTCGCCTTGTCGTTATTTTTGCAACCTTTCGCCGCCCGACTTTTCCGCGTCGTTTGCCCTATTTTTTGCGATGTCCGCCAAAGAAAACGATCTTTACCGCCGCGCTCTCGACTTTCTTTACAAACGCACGAATTACGAAACGTTTCAAAAAATCCCTTACGAGGAAATGCAACGCAACCTTTTGCGGCTTAAAGACTTCCTCGCGTTTCTCGGCAATCCGGAAAAGAACTTCAAAATCGTTCATATCGCCGGAACCAAAGGAAAAGGCACGGTTTGCGCTTCGCTTGACGCGCTCCTTCGCGCACGGGGCCGTCGCGTCGGCCTTTTTACGTCGCCGCACATCGAAGAGTTGACCGAACGGTTCCAAATCAACGGAAAGCGTTGCGGCAAAACGTTTTTCGCGGAAACGCTTCTCGAACTCGCTCGACTTTACGCCCGTTTTGAAAAGGAACGCGGCGACTCTCGCCCGTTGACGTTCTTCGAATGGTCGCTCGTCGTCGCGCTCGTTTTGTTCGCTCGCGCCGAAGTCGACGTCGCGATTCTCGAAGTCGGGCTCGGCGGCAAGTTCGACGCGACCAACGTTTGCGACGCCGACGTCGCCGCGATCACGAGCGTCAGTTACGACCATTGCGACGTTCTCGGTTCGACGCTCGAAGAAATCGCCGCCGAGAAAGCGGGTATTATAAAGTCTTCCGCGCCGGTCGTTTGCGGCGTCGGTTTTTCGCAAATATTGAACGCTCGAACGTCGCGTCTTTCCGGCGCCGCCGCGTCGCGTCGAATCGAACCGGAAACGACGATTTCCGCCGCCGACGTCGAAACGGTTCGCGCCGTCGTTCGCCGTCGAGCGGAAGAATTTGGCGCTCCGCTTTATCAAATCGACGCGATAAGTCCCGAGGTCGCGGCGCTTCCGTCTCCGCCGTTCGACGACTCGCGACGTTGGAACTTCGAAATCGCGGAGAAAATTTTAAGCGTTCTCGAGCCGAACGCGCCCGCCCTTTCGTCGGAAACGCTCCGCCAAGCCGCGACGCAAATCGTTTTGCCTTGCCGTTTCGAACAAGTTTCGCAGTCGCCGGCGGTTTACGTCGACGGAGCGCACAACCGCGCCTCGGTCGCGGCGTTCGTTCAAGCGGCGCTCGAACGCTTCCCGAACCGCAAAATTAAGATTCTTTTCGCGACGACGGTCGGCAAAGACGTTCGCGGAATGTTGGCCGAAACGGCGCCGTTCGTCGACGAAATTCTTCTCACCGAACGTTCGCAAGAGGCCCGCGCTCTTCCGATCGACGAGTTAATCCGCGCGACGGAAAGCGTTTTAGAAGAAGGCTTTGCGGAAGACGATCCGGTGCGTCGCAAGATTCGCGTCATTCCGGATTTTCGCGCTTTTCTCGCCGACTATTTCGCGCGGTCGCCCCGTTCGGACGAAGTTCTTTGCGCGATCGGCTCCTTTTACTTCGCGGCGGCGGTCAAAGCGACGGCGCAGAGCGCGAAACGTTGACGCCCTTCCGCTTTCGCAAGAAAAAAGAGCGCGCCGACTCGCTTCTTCGCTTGTCGACGCGTTGTTACGTCGTTTTTTCAACGTTTGCCCCAATCGCCGAAACGCTCGCGCCGGAACGCGATTAGTAAAATTCCGGAATCTCCATCTTTTCCTCCTCGGCGATACGTCGCAACTTTTCGAGCGCGCGCATCTCGATTTGACGCACGCGTTCCTTCGTTACGCCCATATTTTTGCCGACTTGTCGCAGCGTTTGCGGTTTCGAATCGACGGAGCCGAACCCGTATCGCATCTCGACGATCTTACGTTCGCGCTCGTTCAATTCGCCCATAAACCGTTTCACTTGCGACGTTTGCTCGGCGTAAGCGCGCTCCGCTTGAATCGGCGACGAACGATGATCCTGTTTCAGCTCCAAGAGCGAAACGTCGCCCGGTCGAAAACGCTCGACGCGTTTCCGTTCGTCCGGAATCGTCCGCGCGAAATTTCGATAAAGCGCCCAAGTCGCGTAAGTGCTAAATCGGTTGCCGGTCGTATAATCGAATTTTTCAACCGCCTTCATCAGCGAAACGTTCCCGTCGCTCACCAACTCGTTGAACGAGAGGAGCGAACCGGCGCCGTATTTCTTCGCGACCGAAACGACGAGCCGCAAGTTCGCCGAAATCAAACGTTTTTTGGTCGCGACCGCCTCGTTCCAAAGGCGCTCGATCTCGGTCATAACGCTCATTTTCGGCTTTTTCGGGTCGAGCGTTTCACGCAGTTTGACCGCCTTATATTTGAGGAAGTTGAATTTTCGGAACAAAAACGTTTCCTCGGCGGCGCTCAACAAAGGCGCGTCGTCGAGCCGCGACAAATACGCCGATTCGACGGTCGTCGCCGCCCTTAATTTCCCGCTCTTTTTCGCCGCGCCCGTCGTTTCGTCGTCGGTCGACGTTTTCTCGTCGGCCCAAAAGAGGAGCGCGCGCTCGGCCTTCTCCGTCGTCGCTCGCTCGAATTCCGGACTCGCGACGTAATCGAGCGGAAGCGCGAAAATTCCTTCGGCGCGTCGCGCTCCGACCGCTCGATAAATCGACGCGACGGCGCGTTCGAACTTTTGCGCCAATTCTTTAGGCGAAACGCCGCGACAAAATTCCCGATAAATCTCTTCCTTCATACTCTCGTCTTTACGCGAAAATTCGGAACGCGACGCCGCGACCGTTCCGCTCGACGATTCGCGCAAATCGTCGATACTTTCGTCAACTCCAAACGCGCTGCCTTCGCGACGGACGTTCGCGAATTTCCATTCGGCGCGCTTGAACTCTTTTGCCATCGACTTAACCATTGTCGTCATCCTAAATTTTCTATTTCGCTCAATCGTTAAACGCTATCCATCTTGCGTCGACAAACTCTTTACGCCGCAATCGACCGACAAAACGCGATTTAAAACCGTTTGCGTCGACGCGTCGTCGGCGAAGTTTTAAAATAAGTTGCCGTCTTTCTCTTTTTCTTGCGGAAAAATCTTGCCTTTTTCCAAATTTTTCCGAAAACGCTTCTTGACGCCGCGCTTTTCCTCCGTATATATTTAACAATAGTCGACGTTTCTCGCGGTTTCGACCAACCGTCCGCTCCCTTAAGAGCGACCGACGTAAAAAATTTACGCGAAAATTTAATTTTATCGAACAAATTTCTCGCCGCCCGTTTTTGCGTCGCCGCGAGAGCGACGCGTCGGCGAAAACGCCCTATTAATCTTTAGGACGTTAAAAAGCCCCCTTTGACGCCAAAAATCGTCTTTTTTTCTTCGTTTTTTCCCAAAAAAGTTGAATTAACGCTTCGCGGAACGCCGACGCGAAAGAAAAACGAAAAAAAAGACGACCGCCAAACGTTGCGTTTTTAATATTTTACCTAAACTAACGCCGTTCCGACGCCGCCGACCGTCGCCGCCCCCGCTTCCCTCGCGAGGGGGTCTTAACGCGAACGTCGCTCGACGTTTCGGCCTTTTCCTTGATTTTCGCTCCCCGGAGAACCGCGATATGCCGTCCGTCGCACAACGCCTTTCGTTCGAACAACCGATTTTTGAAATGGAAGCGCGCCTCGAAGCGTTGCGCAAAAAAGCCGATTCGCCGGAAATTCACGAAGAGGTTCAGCGTCTGCGACTCGGCTTGGCCGAGTTGACGAAAAAAGTTTACGCGAACTTGAACGCTTGGGAAACGGTCGAAGTCGCGCGGCATCCGGAGCGTCCGCAAACGCTCGACTATATCGACCTCGTGTTCGACGAGTTCGTCGAGTTGCACGGCGACAAAACGTTCGGCGACGACCGAGCGATCCGCGTCGGTTGGGCGAAGCTCGATGAATTTAAAGCGATGGTGATCGGACACCAAAAGGGCCGGGACGCTAAAGAACGCGTTCAATGCAACTTCGGTTGCGCGCACCCGGAGGGGTACCGCAAGGCGATGGCGAAAATGCGAATGGCGGCGAAGTTCGGGCTCCCGGTGATTTGTTTCGTCGACACCCCCGGCGCCTATCCCGGCGTCGCGTCGGAGGAACGCGGCGTCGCGCAGACGATCGCGGAGTCGATGTTCGAGATGGC
>JAZQAP010000170.1:0-6867 GCA_045545275.1 Thermoguttaceae bacterium
TCGCTTCGCCGGTTTCGTCGTTTTCGCCGTCGAACGGCAAGCGCAGAACGCCGAGCGTTTTCGGACCGTTAACGATTTCGAAACCGCGTTCGAAATTTAAATCGCCGAAAAGCTCGACCGCCGCCGCGTTTTCCGCCGACGTTTCCGCTTTTTCCGCCGTCGCGTTCGCGTCCCCCGCGACCGCCGCCGCGTCGACCTTTTTCCCATTCGTCTTTTCCGCTCCGTTCGCCGTCGAAACGCCGAACGCCGCCGCGACCAACGCCGCCGACGAAGCCGCCGCCAACGAAACGCGACCGACCGCGACGCGCCGTTTTACCGTCCAATCCGTCATTATATTAATACGCTCCGAAAAAAAGTCCGAAAACCGCTCCGACCGCCGCTCGACGCGAATCGCGGCGACGCTTCCGACCGGCTCGCTCCGTTCGCCGGTTAGCGACCGTAAGTCGCCCGGTAACTCCGCGCGATCTCCTCGTAAACTTCGCGAACGCGAGCGCTCGGAAGCGCGAAACCGATCCCTTGGAACCGCTCGCCGTAAATCGCCGTGTTGATTCCGACCAGCTCGCCGCGTTCGTCGACGAGCGCGCCGCCGCTGTTGCCGGGATTGATCGCCGCGTCCGTTTGCAGGAACTCTTGCGTCGCGACGCCGTTTTCGTTCAAAACGAACCGCTCTTTCGCGCTAACGATCCCTTGCGTAACGGTTTGCGCCAAGCCGTAAGGGTTGCCGAGCGCGATCACCGCGTCGCCGACTTCCAACGCGTCGCTGTCCCCCCAAGCGATCGGCGTCAAATTCGGCTCTTCGATCTTCAAGACCGCGACGTCGGGCGCTTCGTCGAACCCGATCAGCGTTATCCCGTCCGAAACGGTGCGCCCGTCGCTCAACACGAGTTCGACGCCGTCGACGAGCCGCCCGTTTTCGCAAATGACGTGAAAATTGGTGATAACGAAGCCGTCCGCGTCGACGATAACGCCGGAGCCCTGCCCCTCGGCCTGCGCGACGCCGCCGAAAAACGTCCGTTCGAATCGGTTCGTCTTGACGCCGACGACGCTCGGCGCCGCCAACTTCGCGACGTAAGGAATCCGCGCTCGCCCGACCGCGCTAGGGTTGGCCGCCAAAAACTCCAGCGCCGCTTCGAGCTTCGCTTGCTCCGCGCCGCGATTGATTCCCAGCGCGATTCGCTCCGCCAACGACGGCGCGACCGCCAAACCGACTAAAAAAAGGAACGCGAAAATAAGAAACGTCGAACGATAAGTCGCCGCCGCCTTTTGC
Organism: Thermoguttaceae bacterium; assembly: GCA_045545275.1. Taxonomy (GTDB): domain Bacteria; phylum Planctomycetota; class Planctomycetia; order Pirellulales; family Thermoguttaceae; genus RUG369. The sequence goes on from JAZQAP010000170.1 coordinate 1,268, forward strand.
AGCGCCGCCCGATCTTCCGCCGTCAACCGCGACGCGTTCGGAACGCCGTTTGGAACGTTCGGCGCGTTAAAACGGTTCGCGCCGTTCGAATTTCCGACGTTCCCGAAACCGCCCGAACCGCCGAAACCGCCGACGTTCCCGAAACCGCCCGAACCGCTGAAACCGCCGACGTTCCCGAAACCGCCCGAACCGTCGGAAGCGCCGACGTTCGCAAAACCGCTCGAACCGCCGACGTTCGCAAAACCGCTCGAACCGCCCGAACCGCCTAAACTTCCGACGTTCCCAAAACCGCCCGAACCGCCGAAACCTCCGTCGTTCGCCCAAGCGCCGTTTTCGCCGCGTCTTTCCCAATCGTTATAATCGTCGTTCATTTTTTCCGCTCCGCGCCGACGGTCGCCCCGCTCGGCTTATTTTTACGCGTCAAAATCAGCGCCGTCGGCGTTCCGGTCGGCGGAATTTTGTCGGTATTCGCTTCAAACGTCAAAAGCGCGTTGTCGCTCGAACTCTCGAACGGAACGTCGAGAACGGAGCCCGGAAAGTTTGAAACGCCGAAAATTTCACCGGTTACGTTCGCCAAGTAATACTTTTTTCCCTCCGCGTCGACGCCGAAAAGCCCGCCGGTAAAGACCCAAGGCGCCGTCATTTCGCGCCCGGTTTCCGCGACGCGAACCGTTTCTTGCGCTCGAACTTTACGAACCGTTTCGCTCGCCGCGTCGCGCCAACGCAACTCGATTTCAATCTCTTCGCCGGTCGGCGGAACGAACTCCGGGTCGAATTTCGCCGGTTTCCCCTGTTTCGCGCCGACGGCGAGCAGAGCCGCGCATATCAGGTGCGGCGCGACGTCGAGCGCCACGACCGACTCGTGTTCCTTGCTCCCGCGTCGACAGGCGAAGAACTCGAGCGGCCCTTCGCGCAAACAAACGACGCCGCCGAGAACGACGCGCTTGCGGTCGCTCGAAACCCAAATCGGCGCCGTTTTGTCGAGCCGCCGCAATTTTTCCGGTTCGTCGACCGTCGCGGAAACCGTTTCCTCGACCGCCCGCCGCGTCCGCGCTTCGGCGTCTCGGCGATTTTCGTCGTTCGCGCCGCTTTCGTCGCTCGAATCGTCGCCGTCGGTCGCGACGTTCGCGTTCTTCGCGGTTTCGCCGAGTTCTTTTCCCGTTTCGCCGTTCGCCGCCGCGACGCTCGCGACCGCCGCGCCGAACAAAAGCGCGACGCCGACGCAAGCCGCCGCCCGTTTCGCTCCCATTTTCCGCGTTCGTTTCATCCTTTTTCTTCTCCGTCGGTCGCGTCGTCGTTTCGCGCCGCCGCGCCCTTCCGTTCGTTTTCGTTTCCTTTTTTAATTAACGCTCCCCGAAGAGCGCGTTATAAATCGCCAGCGCCGCCAGCCACCGCTCCGTTCTCGCGACCGCGCCGCCGTCCTCCGCCGCCAACCGTCCGCGCAACCGCTCCTCGTAAGCGCCGCGGATTCGACCGACCGTTTCTTCGTCGAGTTCGCTCCGCCAACTCCGCCAAAAAACGCGCAACGCCTCCGCCGCCGCGTCGTTTCCGCCGCATGCGTCGTCGAACAACGCGTCGAATCGCCGCAGCTCTTCGTTCCAGTCGGGAAACTCCGCCGACAACGCCGCGAACGGCGCCAATCGCAACCTCCGAACGTTTCTATCCGACGCGTCCCGTTCGTCGTCGCGTCGCGCCGCTCGCGCCAATCGCTTCAACGCCTCGGCGCCGCGCTCGCCGAGAAAAGCGTCCCAATTCGCCAACGGCCTCAAACCGGGCGGCGCGTCGAACGCGTCGTCGAGCAACAGCTCGCACAACTCTTCGCAACTCGCCGCGATCGGCAGGAGTCGCTTTCCGTCGGCCCCGACGACGCCTTGGGGCCCGCCGAAAATTTGCCTCAACGCTTCGAGCGCCTCTTCCTTTTCGCTTTTCGCGCTTTTCTCGTCGCGTTCCGTTCCCTCTTCTCCGCGTTTCTTTTCGCCGGCCCGAACGTTCGACTCGCGCGCCGCGCTCGCCTTCGCGTCGTCTTTTTCGCTTCGTCCCTCCTCTTTTTCGGTCGCCGCCCATTCGTCCTCGAACGACTCGCCGGCGAAAACCTCGTCCGCCGAAGCCGTTCGTCCGCGTCCTTCGCATCCCGCGCCGTCGTTTTTCTTAAGATTATTATCGTTTTTCTTTGGCGGCGCGTTTTTTTCTCGACTTTTTTCCCGTTCGCGCGCTTCCGCCTCCGCCGCTCGCTCCGCTTCGGTCGGCTCGACGACCTTCCAAACAAACTCCGGCCCGACGCGCTCCTCCGGCTTCGGTCGTTTCTCCGCGTCCGCGTCGACCGCGTCGATTCTCCAACGTTCGTCGCCGTCGGAATCGCGCCACCCTCCCTCGAACTCGCCGTTAAAAAACGACTCCGCCTCGTCGGAACGCTCGCCGTCGCGCGCCGCTTCGTCTTCTTCGCCGTCGTTTTCCGCCTCGCTCCTCCCGTCGAACGCGTCCGCGACGCCGTTCTCCGCTTCCTCGCGAAGCGCTCGCTCCAACTCGAAACGCCAACGCAACCCGAGCGCCGCGACCTCTTCGCTCGACGCGACGCGCGCCCCGTCGTCCAAATTTCGATAGAGGAAAAAGTCGGTCGCCATCCGCTCGTATAAGAAGTCGACGCGATTCGACTTCAGCGCCAACTCGACCAACGCCGCCCAAGCGTTTTCGATCGGATACGCGTCGTCGTTCTCAACGACGTCCCGCAAGTCGCAACAAGCCGTTTCCGCCGAGACGACGCCCGACTCGTCGACGCCGCGTCGAAGCGTCGCGCCCAAGAGCCGGAGCGCGACGTCGTTCCGAAATCGAACGCCGACCGCGAACGTCAACGCCGGTCGCCAATTCATCGGCGTCAACTCGAACAACGCCGCGACGACCAAAAACGCGTTGTAATCGGCGACGAACGCCGCGCGCTTCGCCTCGAGCGTCGCTTGAATCAGCGTCGTCAACGCCCGCGTTCCCAAACGCTCCGTCGTCCTCCGCAGCTCCTCTTGGTCGATCCAAGGCGCCCGCGCTTCCAAACGGAACGCCTCCAACTTCGCGCCCGGTCGATAAAGAGAAAACTTCGCGGTGTTCAACGCAAAATGCAGAAGCGCGACCGGATTCGCGCCGCATTGGAAAAACGCGTCCTCCTCGACGAAAAACGTTTGGAAATAGAACGCGCCCTCCCCCGCTTCCGGAGCCGCCGGCGTCAAACGCCCGATCGCGAACGCGCCGCTCGACGTCGGAAAGAAAAAGAGATTCCTCGGGTCGTATCCGCCGTCGAACGTCTCGACCCGCGACGCCCAATCGAGCGCCGCGTCCAAATCCGCCCGCGACGCGTCCTCGGTCGCGTTCAGGAGCGCCGCCTCGTTGCGTCCGTTCGCCGTCCGCCGCGCTAAATTCGTCGAAAACACCGCCTGTTCGACCAAAAAAGAAGTCTCGCTCACCGCTTTTCGTCCTCAAATCCGTTTTTATCGTTTTATCCGTCTTATTTTCTAATTCTCGCGCCGTCGACGTTCCCGCCGCCGGCGCCGCCGATTCCGCTCGCCGCGCTTTAGAGTACGCCGCTCGATCGACGCGACGCGAAACCGCCCTTCCATTTTAACGAAATTTTGCCAAACTTCTACAAATCGCGCCGTTTTATTCGATTTTATTTTTTAAAACGATTCGCCGGAGTCTCTATTTTCGCTTTAAACGCTACCTTGCGCACAATCGCTAAAACCCCGACGTCGCCGCGCTCGACGTCGCCGTATTATTTTGCGCGAACGGTTTATTTTAACGTCCGCCCCGACGCCGCCAACCGTTGTTTTTTCGCCATTTTCTCCGTTTTAACGCGCCGGTCGCCGCCGTCGAAAACGCGACGACCGTTTTCATCCTTCTAATTCGAGCGAAAACTAAAACTCGTTAAAGTCGGTCGACCGTTAATGCCGATGAGAACCCTACGACAGCGTTAACAACTTTTTTCCGAGTAAGGCCGACAACGGAAACGTTCCTCAAAAAGCCGATATGCGGAAACGTTCGTTAACGCGATTTTGCGACGCGACCCGCGTTTCGTCGTAAAATCAAACCCAAGACGGTTAAATTTCGCAAACGCGCCGTTATCAATTTTGCCGGAAAAAATAATTTCGCGATTATTCCGGTTTTTACTGATGAAGACGCGAACAAAACGCCGAAAACGTTACCAGTCAAACGGAGTCGAGCGCTTTCGCTTGCGATGGCGCGCCCGTCCGCTATTTTTCGTTAAGTCCCGCAATCGTCGACGCCGCGCCTCGCGAAGGATCGCCCCGCGCAACGCGACGCTCGGGACGGCAAAATTTCGCGCCGAAACGGATTTTGGCAAGAAATTTCGTTGGATACCTAACGCGTACATTTTATCGGAGAGTCAGCAATGAAGGTTTTCACCACCGGTCAGGTCGCCAAGATCTGCAAGGTCGCCCCTCGCACCGTCAGCAAATGGTTCGACTCCGGTCGCCTTAAGGGTTACCGCATCCCGGGTTCGCAAGACCGTCGCATCCCGCGCGAATCCTTGATCAAATTCCTCAAAGAACACGGCATGCCGCTCGGCGACTTGGAAGACGAAACCTTGGCGAAGGTTTTGATCGTCGCGCAAGACCAAGTTCTTATCGAAAACGTTAAACGCGAATTGCCGACCGAAAAAGCGTTTAAAGTCGCGGTCGCCGCCAGCGGTTTCGACGCCGGCATTCAAGCCGAAAGCTTCCACCCGGACTGCATTATCGTCGACTTCTCGATCGGTCGCGCGGAAGCGTTGCAAATTTGCCAAAACCTCCGCCGCAACCCGGAATTTGGCGAAATTATTCTCATCGCTCTTCTGCCCGACGACGGCAGCAGCACGAGCTTCGATCGTTCCAGCATCAACGAAACGTTCCGCAAACCGTTCGACTCGGCCCTCCTCGCCGAACGTCTGCGTTCGTTGGTCGGTTCCAAGAAAGAACTCGTTTGATCGTCTTTCGTCCGCGACGGAACTAAAAAGGATTACGTTCCGGCGACTCCCTAACGGAGTCGCGCAGTTTCCGACGAAAAGACGAAAAATAACGAAAGAAATCGACCGCGCGCCGTTTCGCTTTGCGTTTACTCGCCGTTTTATTCGATTTTTTCTTTAAAAAAACGAACGAAACGCGCCGGTCGACTCTTTCTTTTCCGCTTCGAAAGCGACGCTTCCAACGCTCGCCTTCGCGACGGTCGAACCGCTTTTCGCCCGCTAAAATCACGAACCGACCGACGAAACGCGCAAGCGTCGACTCGGTCTTTTGGTCGTTCTTGGCGGTCGAGTTTCGCGCGGCGTCTTCCGCTCCGCGGCGTTTCCCCGTCGTCACCCAATCTTCCTATTCCTCCTATTTTCTCCATTTCCCCGCCGTTATGAGAGTTTGCGTTCAACGCGTCGCCTCCGCGAGCGTCGCGATCAAAACCGAAAACAACCGAATTTCCGGCCAAATCGACCGCGGTTTCCTCGTTTTACTCGGCGTCGGCGTCGGCGACGACGAAGAGGACGTCCGTTATTTGGCGAAAAAAGTCGCGTCGCTCCGCGTCTTCGAGGACGCCGAAGGTCGAATGAACCTCAACTTGGCGCAAGTCGGCGG
>JAZQAP010000171.1:0-22591 GCA_045545275.1 Thermoguttaceae bacterium
CGTCGCGGCGTATTCAGTTTCAATATTCTGCCTTCTTTCGCTAATCCGCCAACTCGCCCATCAGAGTGAAGGGGCTGCCGTCGGTAATTTTCACTTGGCGGAACTCGCCGGCAAGAGAACGCGGGCCGTTAAAAACGACGATTCGGTCGCAAACCGTTCGCCCGGTCAACTGGACGATTTCGTCCGACGGCGCGAAGACGCCCGGTCGCGACGCGGCGAGCATTTCTTCCGCGCTAACGACTTGCCCAGTCGACGCTTGCGGCGGAATCGGCGCGACGTTCCCGGTCGCGTCGACGGTCGCGTCGAGCGGTTCCGCGTCGGCGTACAACGCTTCGTCGGCGTTCGACGTCGTTTGCCGCGCTTCGCGCTTGCTCGGGCCCTCGACCAAAATTTCGACCGTCTTCCCAACGAACGACGCGTTCCACTCGGCGCAAACCGCGTCTTGAACCGCGAGAAGCTCGTTGTTTCGTCGCTTTTTCACCTCTTCCGGCACGTCGTCGACCATCGTTCGCGCCGCTTCGTTGCCGGGCCGCACCGAATATTTAAAAATGAAACTGTTTTTAAACCGCGCGTATTTAATCAACTCCGCCGTTTGCGCGAACTCCTCTTCCGTTTCGCCGCAGAAACCGACGATGAAGTCGCTCGTGATCGCGGCGCCCGGAATCGTTTCGTAAATCCGGTCGCACAAGTCTTTATATTCCTCGACCGTGTAACGCCGCCGCATTCGTTCGAGAACCGCGTTCGAGCCGTGTTGCGCCGGAACGTGCAAATACGGCGTCGCCGTCGGCAGGTCGCGCACCGCTTGGAGCAGGGCGTCCGACATATCCGTCGGATACGAGCTGACGAAGCGAACGCGGCGGATTCCCGGGATTTTGTCGATTTCGACGAGCAAATCGGCGAGCCGCGTCGTCTTTCCCCCCTCGACGTAACGGTAACTGTTCACCGTTTGCCCGAGAAGCGTTACCTCGACGCAACCTTGATCGGCGAGGGTTCGAATTTCGTTCAAAATATCCTTCGGCGGACGCGATTGCTCCGGGCCGCGAACGCTCGGGACGACGCAGTACGAACAGAACTTATTGCAGCCGAACATAATGCGCACCATCGCCTGAAAGACGCGCGGACGGACGCCCGGCAAGCGTTTCGGGTCGTGTTGGCGAAACGAGTCGCGAACGACGCCCGGCGCGTTGCGGTTCTCGAAGCGGTTGACGCTGACCGCGATTTGTTGCGACCCGGTCGCGGCGGCGTCGGCGACCAAATCGACGAGACGGTCGATCTGCCCCGGCCCGACGACGACGTCGACGTGCGGCGCGCGGCGGAAAATCGTCGTTTGGTCTTTTTGCGCCATACACCCCATCACGCCGATCAGCGAGCCGGGCTTTTGCGTCTTCCAATGCTTCAAGCGACCGAGCGCGCTGTAAATTTTCTCCTCGGCGTGTTCGCGAACGCTGCAGGTGTTGAAGAGCAAGAGCGCGGCGTCCTTGCGCGTCTCGGTTCGTACCCAACCGGCGGAAATCAGCTCCGCCGCCGCGAGTTCCGAGTCGAGCGCGTTCATTTGACAACCGACCGTTTCAATGTAAAACTTTTTCATCGCCGTCGTTTCGCTTTCTTGTTCGAGTCGCTTTCGCTTCCGCCTTTTGACGCGTCTTTCGTCGGCGCCGCGCTTCCGAAGAGCGCCGTAAAACGCCGCGACCGCTTCCCGCCTATTTTACCCGAATTTGTCGCGACGCAAAGCGCCGCCCAAGGAAAAGTCCGCCAAAAAGCCCGGCGTTCGCGCGAATTTCGACAAAATTAGTCAAGAAAAGTCGTCGATTCGAATTTTGCAGTCCGGGAGCGCGCGCAAAAACTCGCGACCGTAAGACTTCGTATGAACCCGCGGGTCGAGAACGACGACTTGACCGACGTCCGATTTCGTCCGAATCAGCCGCCCGACGCCTTGCTTGAATTTCAAAATCGCCGTCGGAAGCAAGTAGTCCCGAAACGGCGAACCGCCGCGCGCTTTAATCGCTTCGAGTCGCGCTTCGACGAGCGGCTGTTCCGGCGCCAAAAACGGAAACTTTACGATAATAACGTTTCGGAGCGCGGCGCCCGGCACGTCGACGCCCTGCCAAAAACTGTCGACGCCGAACAAAACGCCTCGGTCGGTTTCCTTAAACGCTCGCACCATCTGTTGACGCGGCAGTCCCTGCGATTGCGAAAAAAACGGATATTCGTTCTCCGCAAGCCAAGGTAAGAGCGCGTCGGTCGCCCGGCGCATTTGCTCGTTGCTAGTAAAAAGAACGAACGCGCCGCCGTTCGTTTCCGCAATATACTCCCGAAGCGCCGCGTAAAACCGCCGTTCGTCGACCGCCGCTCTTTCGCCGTCGTCGATTCCCCGCCGTCGCGCCGTTTCGTCGCCGAGTTCGAGCCCCCGCGCCAAGACGAGCGTCATTTGACGGCGGTAATCGAACGGACTTCCAAGCGCCCGGGCCCGAGCGTTCGACAAACCGACCCGCGACCGAAAAAACGCGAACGCCCGCCGCGTTTCCTCCTCCGACGGCGCGTCGAAACCGCCGTTCGCTCCGCTTTTTCCCGACTTTTTGCGACTTTTCGGCGTCGCGGTCGTCAAGGTCGCGCTCGCGGCGACGACCGTCGGTACGACGCTAAAAAGCGTCTTGTGCAAAATCGGCGCGACGTCGACCGGGGCCGCCTTCATAACGATTTTCAACCGCCCCCGCGAACGCGATTTTTCGAGCCAATAAACAAATCCTTCCTCGCTTTGCCCCAGCCAATTTTCAAGCTCCGTCAAAAACGAATCGACCCGATTTCGCGCCGCGACGTACTCCTGCCGCCGCGCCGGGTCTTCGAGCGAATCGGACGCGTTGCGAAGCGCGTCGCGGAGCCGCGCGAGCCCTTCCGAAAGCCCGTTTTTAACGATATTCCGCTCGAAAACGCGCCCCGACGAACCGGGCCGCGCTTCCAGCCAATCGGCCAACGACGCGAAAAACTCCTCGGCGCGGAACCGGCAGTCGTCGACCCAACGCGCCGCCCGCTCGAACGTCTCCTTGTCCGCGCCGAACGGAACCCGCGCCGTTTCCTCGACGAGAAGCCCGCGGTTCGTTCGGTCGTTGTAAAGTCGATTAAGAAGGTAGTCGATCTGATACTGCGAAAGCTCGACGCCGAGGTGTTCCGCCGCGACTTGCTCCATCGTGTGCGCTTCGTCGAAGATCACCGCGTCGTATCGGGGCAAAATCGAGCCGCCGATGTTGCGAATCGCCAAATCGCTGAAAAGAAGCGCGTGATTGACGATCAAAATTTTCGCCGAGTCGAGCCGCCGCCGCGCCTTCGCGTAAAAGCAACGCTCGAAAAACGGGCACTTGCGTCCGAGACAATTTCCCTGTTCGCAGCAGATTTCGTTCCAAACTTCCGGATTCGGCGCCGGCGACAGGTCGGAAAGGGAGCCGTCGGCGGTCGTTTCGAGCCATTTCTTCAACCGCTCGAACTCCTTTTGTTCCTCCGTTTCGAAGAGCGTTCCGCCCGCCGCCGACTTCGCCGCCGACGCGAACCGCCGCCGACAAAGGTAGTTCGAGCGGCCCTTGACCAACGCGACGGAGAACTCGAACGGCAAAATCGACGTTAAAAACGGCGCGTCTTTCTCAAAAAGCTGCTCCTGCAAGCCGATCGTATGCGTCGAAACGACGACGCGGCGCGTCTCGGCGGTCGACTCGGCGCCGTCTTCGAGAACGCCGAACGCGCTTTGCGGACGCGGCGTTTCCCCGTCGCCGCCGCTTCGAACCGTTCCTTGCGGGCGAAGAATTTCGGACGCCGCCGCTTTCGCCGCTTCGATTCGCTCGCTCAACGCTCGCGACGCGGCGCTTTCCGACGGCGCGACGTCCGTTTTTTTCGGAGAATCGGAAGACTTCGCGGACGCTCCCGCCCCCGACGGCGCGTCGTCGGGGCCCCAAGGGAACGCTTCGTCCGGACGGTAGTCGCGGACTTGGTCTTCGACGGCGAAAAGAATCGCCGGAACGAGATACGCGAAACTTTTGCCGACGCCGGTGCCGGCCTCGACCGTTAAATGACGGCGCTCGCGCAACGCCGCGTCGACCTCCGCCGCCATTTCCAACTGCTCGACGCGCCGCTCGTAATCGCCGCGTCGCCGCGCGATCAGGCCGCCGTCGTCGAGAACGTCGCGAAAATTAAACAACTTCGCTCCGGGTCGCGTCATTCGTCCAAGTTTTTAAGAACCGGTCGCCCGTTTTCGTCGAGCTCGACCGGTCGCCAGTCGCCGGGATGGACGTTCCAACCGATCGACTTTTCGCCCTTGGCCGTCTTGCGGTAACGACGTTCGACCGTCAATTTCAAGAAGAACGTTTCCTTCGCTTCGCCTTCTTTTTCCGGCGCGACCGTAACGGCGTAAACCCGCGTCGTTACTTCGGCTTTCGAGTTCAGGGTTAAATATTCGGTCGCGTAAAAAGTCGGTTTGGCGCGTTCGCCCAACGCGGCGAGGGTCAGGAGCGAACGGTTCGTCAAGAAAGAGTGCGTTTCGCGGTGCGCGTCCTCGTCTTGAATCGACGCCGCCCAATATTTGATCGCGTCTTTTTCGTCGACGATCGGCGCGCGATCCCAGTGCGGACGTCCCAATTGCCGCAACGCCAAGAGATCGCCCGACGCGGCCGTTTCGAACCAAATTTTGCAAAACTTGTCCGCTTGACGCTCGAAGTCGGCGCGGTACGTCGCGGCGGAAAGCGGCCCGGAAATCGCGCCGGCCAACGACGCCGCCAACCCGACGAGCGCGAAACTTCGCCCGGCTAGTTCGCCCCCCGATTTTTTAATCGCGAAAAGCGCGAAAATCGCCGCTAAAAAACCGAGCGCCGCGAAGAATAAAAAGCCCAAATTCACCAACGACAAAAACGAAAGCGCGCCCAACAACGCCGAAACGATCGCCGACGAGGACGCGCGTTTCGAAACCAGTTCGTCCGCCGCGTTCGAGGCGCGCCCGACGCTCGCGTCCGCGCTCAAAGCGTCGAACAAAGACGACGACGTTTTTTCCAAAGGCTTCATTTTGTCGGCCATCGCGACGGCTCCTTTGCGTTAAAAGAAAGAAAAGACGGCGCCCGCGCTCCGCAAGCGCCGATTTTTAGGGGGGCGGCGACCGCGTTCCAACGACGCGACGCCGAGTCGACGATCACTCGCCGCCGTACTTCCAGCCTTCTTCGGCCACCACTTGTTTATGAACTTCTTCGTTGCGCTTATATTGGCCTTGCACGAAGGTCGTCGTGTCGAACGTCGAAGAGCCGATCAGCGGTTTGAGCGAACCTTTCGACATGAAGTCGACGACTTTCATCGTAAACGGCGCCGACGTTTGACGCGGTTTTTCCGGCATCGTTTGGAAAAAAACGAAAACGCCGGTGCCGCAGAAACTGCCGAAAATCGCGAAAAGCGCGATCCACTTCGCGATCGAGTCCGTTTTCTTCGAGAACCAAAGGTCGTTTTTGGTGATCATGCTCGTTACGAACATCAGAATCGCCAAAACGACGAGGAAAATCACCATAAACGACGTCATGTCGTTATAATACGCCAGCGCCGACATTGCGTTGTCGAGCTGATTCGCGACCAACTCGAAAAGCCCGATGGTCAAGAGCGTCGCAAACATGAGATTGAACCCTTGAATCGCGATCGTCCAAATCCTCATTTTATGCCAAAACGCGAACCCCGCGATCCCCGTCAGAACCGCCGCGACCCAAAAACCAATAGGGAGCCCCATAATATTTTCTCGCTTTTATTATCGATTTTCGTTGGAATAATTTTATCCGTCGCGCCGAGGCGCCCGAGCCGCGCTCCGCTCGTTAAGGAACGCGAAACTCAAACGCCAAGCGCCGACCTCTTATTTCAAGATGCGAACCAACTCTTCGAACGACGTTACGCCGTCGCGGACGAGCCGAGCGCCGTCGACCAAGAATCCGCGTTGCCCGCTCTTGATCGCCGCGGCGCGAAGCGCTTTGTCTTTCGCGGCCAAGTCGGCGACGGCGGCGATAATTTGCCGCATTTCGTCGTTGATTTCGAGCAGATCGAAAATTGCGACGCGCCCTTGGAACCCGATATCGCGGCAGACTTCGCACGGGACGTAATAGTCGCGTTGGCCCGGTTCGACTTGCGGTCGAACGCGTTTGCGCCACAGCTTTTCCGTTTTCGGGTCGAGGCCGAGATTCTTCAAAATTTGCGGGTTCGGTCGAATCTCTTCGCGGCACTCTTCGCAGAGGCGGCGGACGAGTTTTTGCGCGATCACCGCCGTCGTCGCGTCGGCGAGCGCCTTTTTGTCGACGCCGCTTTGCAAGAGCGCGATCAGCGCGCCGACGGCGTCCTTGGCGCGTTGCGTCGAAATGACGAGGCGGTCGTTTTTAACTTCGTCGCAGCAGAGCTTCCACGCTTCGGTCGTTACCATATCGCGCACCAAGACGACTTTCGGCTCTTTGAAGAAGACGTCGCCGAGAATATTCATCGGCGTTTCGCCTTTGGCGGAGTCGTAGGTGTTGAGCGTGATGTTTTCGATCGTTTCATACGGGTTTTGCTCGTCTTCGACGGTCGCGAAGTCGCGCGTGAAACGGTCGGCGGTGTTGAACGCGACGGTGGTGAGCGTCTTCAAGCCTTGGTGCGGCGCGGCGGCCAAAACGACGAGGCCGTTTTCGGAGTTGATCAACTCGCGCATCTTCCCTTGACGTTCCGGCGAGACGCCGATTTCGTCGAGCGTGCGAAGGCGCGCCGCTTGGAATTTGAACGCGACGCGGAAAACTTCGCCGGTCGGCGTTCCGGCCGTTTCGAGCGACGCGTCGCAGGTTAACGGCTTGCCCTTTTTGTTTTTGTCGTAAAACATCCGGAACATTCCGCTTTGACGCGAGCGGCGGTCTTTCGGGTTGGCGCCGATCAGGAACTTCGCGGATTCGGCGACGGAGTCGGCTTCCTCGCGCGTCCAAGGGTTCTTAAACGCGTCGGTTACCGGATGATAGACGCCGTCGATTTGGTACTGAAACTTCGTTTCTTCGGCGCCGAACTCGATCGCGACGTCGGTCGCGCGGTTGTGCAACGCGTGATAAAGCAGCTCGCGGAAAAGGTTGTATCCGACGCAGTTGTTCACTTGACGCGAACGGAAGAGACGCCCGACCAACGTTTGTTCGTCGGCGTTTTTGTCGAGCCCGCCCAGCTGAATCGTCGACCCGCCTTCGTAAGGAAGCGCCTTCGGCTTCACCTTTTGCTTCAAGACTTTCGTGCGGAACCAAAAAGCCAAGTGCCCGGGCGTCATGACTTTGTCCGCGTCGAGCATATCTTTGTTGCGCGCTTTGACGTAAATCATGTTCGGGATAATCCACGCCAAAATAACGACCGGAAGCCCCGCCCAGAAAATCGGCACGAAAAGCGCGACCAGCATGCCGACGACGAACGAAATCAAGTTCATCCCGTTCCAAAACGAACGGTCGGGATCGCCGAGCCGCTCCGCGTCGTTGTTAATCCAACTCGTCGACGCGAGCCAACTCATATAAACGACGAGAAGAATCGCCAATTTGATCGGGCAAATCGTCATTCCGTCGTTGCGCCAACCGCCGACGCCGCCGGCCCAAACCGCGTCGGAACCGCACGCCGTCGCGAACAACGTCGCGAACGCAAACAAACCGACGAACTTCATTACTTTAAGAGATCGTTTCAACGTCGACGCTCCCCTGTCGAAAACGCGGTCGACCGGTCGGCGAACGCGCGCTTCCTCGTTTTTCTTTTGAACGTTAGTTTTCCGAAATCGTTTATTTTTCCGTCGTTGCGCGACGGCGGCTCGTCCCGAAAACGTCGAGACGAAACCGCCGCGAACCGAACCGAGATTACCAAATCCCCGGCTCCTTGACTTCGACGCCTTTGAGCGCCGTCTTGAGCGGTTCGCCCCGAAACGCCGAGACGAAACCGCCGCGCGCGAACCAAGATTACAAAATCCCCGGTTCCTTAACTTCGATACCTTTGAGCGCCATCTTGAGCGACTCGATGTTCGGCGCGACTTCGAACGCCGTCGCGCGGTCGATTTTCTTCGCTTGCACGAGATACTTAAGCGACATCGTGAAGTCTTGCATCCCTTCCTGCGCGTTGATGCGGATCGCGTCGCCGAGTTTTTCGTCTTCGCCTTCCAAAATCAACTTGCGGATAATGCTGTTGACGATCATGATTTCGCACGTCGGAACGCGTTGGACGCCCGGCAAAATCGACGGCAACAGCTTTTGCGCGACGATTCCCTTCATATTCATCGCGATGGCGCCGCGAATCGCCTTGTGCATGTTCGCCGGGAAAAGGTCCAAAATACGCCCGATCGTCGACGGCGCGGTCGAGGCGTGGATCGTCCCGAAGACCAAGTGGCCCGTTTCGGCGGCGTGAATCGCCGTTTCAAACGTTTCGCGGTCGCGCATTTCCCCGACGAGCATGACGTCCGGGTCTTCGCGGACGGCGTGTTTCATCCCGACTTCAAAGTCGCAGACGTCTTGACCGATTTCGCGCTGGTTGATCAAGCACTTTTCTTCGGTGAACATGAACTCGATCGGGTCTTCGAGCGTCAGAATGTGCTTGTTGTAGTTTTTGTTGATCCAGTTGAGCATCGACGCGATCGTCGTCGACTTCCCGGAACCGGTAACGCCGGCCAACAAAATCATCCCTTGGCTGAACTTGCAGAGTTCGTAAAGAACCGGCGGAATGTGCAGCTTTTCGAGTTCCGGAATGAAGTTGTTAATACGACGCGCGACGAGGCCGACGTGTCCCATTTGCGTCAACACGTTGACGCGGAAACGCCAAGTAACGCCGTCGACGACGCAGGTGTGCGCGAAGTCCGCCCCGCCGGTGTCGTTGTAAATTTTGCGGTTGCGCTCGTCCATCATCGGGAAGATGAGGCGGTTCATCTCTTCGTCGTCGATGGGGCCGCGGTTGAGGGTGCGCAGGCTCCCCTTAACGCGAACGTAAGGCGGACGGTCGACTTTCAAGTGAAGGTCGCTCCCCGAGAGCTTAACCAACGCTTGGAAAAGGCGGTCGATTTCAAGTTCCTTCTTCTTTCTAAAGACGCGATCGGGCGTCGCGCCGGCTTCGGGGGTCGACATGCGTTCTTTTTCTCCGTTCACTTGCGTCGAGCCGAAACGCGCCGCTTTTCGACGCCGATTCGCCTCGCCATTTCAACCAAATTCTCTATTCTGCCCGTCTTCGCTGTTCGTTATTTTTCGTCGACGCGCTCTTCGCCGACTTCGCTTAGCCTCTAAACGCCGCCGACGTTCTGACGACGTTATTATCGGCGTTCGCGTTCCTCGGAGCTCAACCGAAACGGTCGATTTTCGCGGATTTTCGCCGTCAAACGCTCGGCGTCGTCGGAATCCGAACCGGAATCCCGGCGGTCGGCGTCGCTTCCTTGACTTCCGCGCGGATTTTCGCCGTCAAACGCTCGGCGTCGTCGGAATCCGAACCGGAATCCCGGCGGCGCGCATCGCTTCCTTCACCTCGGCGATCGAATACTCGCCGTAATGGAAAACGCTCGCGGCCAACACCGCCGACGCGTTCGCCTCCGTTATCGCTTCGACGAAGTGCTTCGGCTCGCCCGCGCCGCCGCTCGCGACGACCGGAATCTTCACCGCGTTCGCGACCGCCTTCAAAATCGGCAGATCGTAACCGTTTTTCGTCCCGTCGCCGTCCATCGACGTCAGAACGATTTCCCCGGCGCCGCGGCGCTCGACCTCGCGCGCCCAAGCGACCGCTTCGAGCCCGGTTCCGAGCCGTCCGCCGTTGATAAAAACTTCCCAAAACTCTTTGCCGTCGCGGATTACGCGCTTCGGGTCGATGTTGACGACGACGCATTGACTCCCGAACCGAGCGGCGGCCGCGTCGATCAAATCGGGCGTCTTCACCGCCGACGAATTAATCGACACCTTGTCGGCGCCGGCGTTCAAAATTTTGCGGAAGTCCTCGACCGTCCGAATCCCGCCTCCCACCGTAAGCGGCATAAAGACGACGTCCGCCGTCCTCCGCACGACGTCGACGATCGTGTCGCGCTCTTCGTGACTCGCGGTGATGTCGAGAAAAACCAGTTCGTCGGCGCCCTCGCGCTCGTACCGTTTCGCAACCTCGACCGGGTCTCCGGCGTCGCGCAACCGCACAAAATTCGTTCCCTTGACGACGCGACCGCCGCAAACGTCCAAACACGGAATCACCCGTTTCGCCAGCATTCTTCTCTCGACTCTCCGATTTTCACGCCGCCGCGCCTTTTCGCGACCGTTTTCCTTCGTTTCGCGCCGAAAGCGCGTTTCGACGCTCGAGCGGAGCGCCTCCGTTCTACACAGTTTAAAAAATTTTTTCGAATCGTCAACCGGGAGACCGAGCGCGCGCGCGCCCTTCCTCGCAAGGGACTTGCAAGAAATTCCGCACAATCCGCCGATTTTACCGACTTTTCCCCGCTCTCCTCGTTTAACGTCGTTGCGGCGCGTTCTTTTTCAGTTCGCTCATCATATAATTAATGACGCTTGCGTCGGCGCGCAACGCTCCCGCGAAGTCGCCGCGTTCGAACGCCGCTTTCGCTTGCGCTCTCGCGTTGGCGACCCCGTCCCAATCGGGCGCGAAAACTTGTTGCTCGCGCATCGCGTCGCAAAGTTGGTCGCAAACGTCGGCGACCTTTTCGCAAAACCCGGCGTTCGGAGCGGCGCTAGCGCGAACGTAAGGCCCGGCGCCGCAAGTTTTATCGGCCCAATTTTCTTCCTTGGCGAAGAAGCGTTCGCGAGCGCTCCAAAGAAAGAGCCCGCCCAACGCCGCGCCTAAAACGGTCGCGCCGACGCCGACCGAAACGCCCGCTCTTCCGAAAGCGCCGACGAATCCGCAAACCGCCGTCGCCAACGCCGCGATCGCCAGCGCCGCCGACGTCCAAGCGAGCGTCGAAAGGGGCGCCCTCTTCGTTTGCGCGCGCTCCGCCTTTTCGATTTCGCGCTCGAACGCCTCCAAGTTCGGCGCCGCTTTATACCTTGCGACGACGACGGTTATGTTATCCGGGCCGCCGCGCAAATTCGCCAAATTAACAAGCGTTTCGGTCGCCTCCTCCGGTTGGAAGACTTCGAGAATTTGCCCGATCTCCGAATCCTCGAACTGCCCGGAAAGCCCGTCGCTGCAGAGCAAAAACGCGTCGCCGGGTCGCAACGGAAACGGGCCCTCGACGTCGACGACAAGCGAATCGGTCGGGCCGAGCGAACGAGTAATGATATTTTTCGGAATATTCGTTAATTTTTGGAACGCCGGGTGCGAGTTCGGGAGTCGACGCGCTTCCCAAACGAGCGAATGGTCGAACGTCAACTGCTCGATCGTTCGGTCGCGGAGCCGGTAAACGCGACTGTCGCCGACGTGCCCGACGAGCGCGCCCTCGGGCAAGAGCGCGAGGACGTCGCAGGTTGTTCCCATATCGCGGAACGCTTCGTCGCTTTCGCCGCGTTTGCGAATTTCGGCGTGCGCGTCGAGCAACGCGTCGCGAAGCGCTTCCGGAGGCGATTGGTCGGCGCGCTTTAAATACGCCTGCGGCGCGAGCGTCGCGGCCATCTTGCTGGCGAGTTCCCCGGCCGCGTGCGCGCCCATTCCGTCGGCGACGACGAAGAGCGAACCGCGCGTTTTCCAAAGCCGCGGCGTCGACGCGAGCGCGACGGCGAACGAGTCTTGATTATTCGAGCGGCGCATCCCGACGTCGGTGCGCGCCGACGCGACGAGCGAGTCTTGAAGCCAACGTCCGACGTCGTCGTTTTTATCGTTCATGCGATCGTCCTAACAAAGCGCGTTCCGGAACGCGTCCAATCAAACGGAGAGATAAAAACGCAAGGCGTCGACGACCGCCTCTCGCCACAACGAAAAAACGACGGCGACCGCGGTCAGCGCGCCCCAACCGAGCGCGGCGAACGCAATCCAACCGCGTCGACGCGTCGGCTCCCAATTCGCCAACTCGCGACGCAATTCCGCTTGCAAACGCGCCCAGTTTTGCGGCGACCGCTCCGTCCCTATTCGCGCCAACGTCGCGACGCGGCCCAACGCGGCGGAATCGACGTAAAGCTGAACGCCGAGATTCGGCAAATTCAACGACGCGCCGGCCCAACGCGCCTCGTCGTCGAGCAAAAGCGCGACGCGAGCAAGAGGCGCGCGCAACTCGTCGGCGGTCGCGTTGTAAACGACGACGCGCGGACGCTGAAACGACGTTAAAAGAACGACGACGCAAAAATAAAGGAGAGCGCATAAAAGCCAAACGTTCGCGCCCCAAACGACCGTCGCCCCCAACGGCGCCGTTATCGATCCCGGCCCGATAAAAAAGACTCCGAAAAGCGCGAGCGCAAGCGCGATAAAATCGCGACGACCGTCGACCGCGAACGGTTGCGGGCGACTGTGCAGCCAAGCGAGCGCGAGCCAATAAAGAGCGAGCGGAACGGTCGCGACAATAAAACAAAAGGGCGTCATGCGTTCGTTATTCCTTAGGTAGCGGACTTTTCAGCGTCGCCCGACCGAAGTCTTCGAGCAACTCGTATTTACCGCGCCACGTCGTGTACATAACGCCGACGCAGCCGGGCGTTCGCGCGCACGTTTCAAGCCAGTCGAGACTCGTGTCGAGCGAGTCGACGTCGTAATACGCCGCCGCCTGCGTTCGGAAACCGCGTTCGGAGAAGAATTTCATACTCTCTTCGCGAATCTCGTAATACCAACAGCTAATAATCAAATCTTTCGGGATCAAATCCCAAACGCCGACGTAACTACCGTCGCAAACGTAATAATTGTCGCGGGCGTTGTGTTTGGGGTCGAGCATATCCGACCAAATGTAAATTTCGGCGTCCGGCGTCGTTTCGCGAATGATTTTACGCTGTTTCGCAACGCAGTCGGCCAAAATCGCGGCGAGCGAAATTCCGCGCGCCTTGCAAGCGGCGCACGTTCCGGCGCACCGGATTTCGTCCATACTGAGGAACCACTTTTTCGGCGCGAGAGCTTCGACGACGCCGCGCGCCGACTCTTCGAAGAACTCGTAAAGTTTCGGCTCCGACATACACGTCCCGATTTGCGGCGCCCCGACGAGCGGCGGGTAATAATAGTCGATTTTCAGCGCTTGACCGTCTTTAATTCGGCTTCCCTCGGGAATCGTCAACGTTTGGCTTTCGGCGTTCGGGTTCCAGAGTTGCAACGAGAACTCGGGCAAAACCCAGTCTTTCCCTTCTTCGTAAACGGTTCCGCTCTCCGCGTCGGCGACGACGATCGGCGTCCCGGGCCGACGCAACGGATTGACCAACCCGACCGGCTCGACCGTTAAATCGTCGACCCAAAAGCGCCCGTCTTCGCCGTCCCAAACGCCGGCGTAAAGACGCGTTTTTCCCTCTTCCGGCGCGCGAAAAACGGCGGAGACGCGCGTCCAATCGGTCGCGCTCTCGGCGTCGTATTTCGGGCGAGCGCTCCCCAGCGGCGCGCCGTTTTCGTCGTAAATTTGCAACATCAGATTGCCGCGAACGTTCTCGGTTCGGAACCAAACCGACGCGCGGTAAAGGCGGCTCGGCTCGAGCTTTATCTCTTTCATCAGC
The DNA here is from genome assembly GCA_045545275.1 of Thermoguttaceae bacterium. Taxonomy (GTDB): domain Bacteria; phylum Planctomycetota; class Planctomycetia; order Pirellulales; family Thermoguttaceae; genus RUG369. Next base: position 13,563 of record JAZQAP010000171.1, read on the forward strand.
CGCCCGTGTCCGTGTTTGTCGGCGGCGAAATTCTCGAACCGCATCGACGCGGAACCCGACCGCGCGACGTCGCCGTCGCGGAAGGAAATCGTTCCCGGTTGGTCGTTAAAGACGTAATCGGTCGGGCTGTTTTTTTTCCAACTTTCGAGCGAGCCGTTCGGAACGTCGACCGGCGTCGCGACCGCTTCGACGCGACCGTCGACGGCGCGCGCCGGAAGGCCGCGAACCGGCAACCCCTCGGCGAGATTTTGGTCGAACCCGAGCGCCGTTCCGTACCCAATCGACCAAAGAATCGGAATAATTTCGACGTTTTCCTCGTCGGCGACGGCGCGAATCTTCGCCAAACGCGCTTTTCGGGCGTCGTCCCAACGCGAGTAATTTTCGACGCCGCAAGCCCAAAGGACGCCGTTGAATCCGACGGCGGAGGCGCGGCGAATCAGGGCCGCCAACTCGTCGGCGCGCTCGTCGCTTTCGACGCCGAACGACGCGTAAAACCAACGATCGGCGAGGCGCGGCGCCGGAAGGGTTCGCTCCGACGCGCTCGGCGACGACGGCGCGTCGTCCGCGAACGCCGGTTCGGCGACTAAAGCGGTCGCCGTCGACGCGATTAGAGCGACCAGCGCGACGCCGAGTCGTTTCGCCGTTTTTCTCCACTTTTCCCAATCGAACGTCATTCGTCGTTTCCTTTTCTCTCGCTTCGTCTTGCGTTGGGCGCCTTTAAAAGTTCGACGCCTCTATTTATTATAATCGACGTCGGCGCCGATTTCCAGCCCCTCGACCGTTTTGGTCGAGATTTTTTCGACAAAACTTCCCGACGCGCGCCGCTCAAACGCTCGAACGGCGCAAAGTCGGGAAAGAGACGGAAACTTAACCGACGAAAACGATTATTCCGCCGCCGCTTCCGGAGCGGTTTCGGTCGCTTCGGTTTCGGTCGCCGTCGCTTCCGGAGCGGTTTCGGTCGCTTCGGCTTCGGTCGTCGCCGTTTCCGGAGCGGTTTCGGTCGCTTCGGCTTCGGTCGCGACCGCCGCCGGTTTGGCTTTCGGGAAGACCTTCTCGATAACGGCGCTCTTGAACGAAATCGCCGCGCTGATCGTCGTGAAGACGAGCGCCAACGTCAACATAACGTTGACGAAAACGCGTTTTCCGCCCTTGCCGACCGCGTCGCCGATATAGCTTCGCTTGTTGTTCAAGATGAAGAAGATGAGGTACGCGATCGGAAGCATCGTCAGGCAGACCGCCGACGCGAAGACCGGGAACCACATCGGCAACGTAACGACGACGCCGAGAACGCCGACGCACGGCGTCAACGCGAACAAGCGGAATCGCTTTTGCGTCATATCGAGACCGAGCATTTCGCACATCGTGAAGCCGCACGCGACCATATGAACGCTGACCGCGCCGCCGCACATCCCGATAAGGCCCAAGCAGAAAATAACGTTGCCGAACGGAATCCCGTGAAACGCTTTCGCGGCTTCGAGCGGTTTCATTCCGTCGAGAACGACGTCGGCGCCGGTATAAACGCCCGTCGCGACCATCCCGACCATAATCAGCGAGGTAACGATCACGAACGGCAGGAACATCGTCATTCCCAAGTCCCAACGCGCCAACGTTTTGTGTTCTTCGCCCCAACCTTTGGCCAAGAGCGAATACGGGTAGAGGAACGTCATATTAATCCCGACCGACGCGCCGAGCATCCCGAGGACTTGCAGATACGTCTTCGTCTCGACGACGCCGGTTTCCGGATTCGCCGGAATCCCGTAATAGCCGATAAAGCCCTTGAAGAGTTCGACCCAGTTCACGTTCCCGACGTTCAACACGCAAACGAGCAGGAAGAAGAAAATAACGAGCGCGATCATCGTTCGCAAAAAGCGTTCGTAAATCTTAACGCCGGTCGCGCCCTTGCCGTAATTGAAGACGACGGTAATGTTCATCGCCAAAATCAACGCGCCGGCGATAAAGCTGACGGCGTATCCGGCCCCGGTCAGCGCGCCGCCGTCTCCGGCGACCGTCAATCCGGCGGCTCCGGCCAAGTCGCGAGCGGCGCCGGCGATCAGGCCGTATTGCGGAAAGTGCCAAATGACCGACGCCGTTACCGTCCCGAACGCCCAAAGGAAAACGAGCGGTTTCCAAATTTCGCGTCCGAACGATTTATACGGACGTTCGCCGCGCGTCAAAACGACGTTCGAGAGCGCGCCGAGCATAAAGACGCCGAGAAGCATCGCCAGCGGTTGCACCCAAAGGAGCTTGTATCCGAACGACGCCCCGGCCAAGACGGACGCGGTCGCGCTCCCGGCGCCGAGCGTCATCGCGCTTTGCAGGAGGCCCGGGCCGGTTCGTTTGACGTATCCGAGCGAGCGCGGCCCCAACGGGAGCGACGCCAAACGCCGCAGTTCCGCTTTTTCGGCGGCGAGTTTTTCCGGGTCCCATTTCGGGCTCATCGGGAGCCCGGCGTCGGCGGACGGCGCCGCGTTCGTTTTTTCGGCTTGCGACATAATTTTCCTTCCTTTTATTATTAATGAATTTCGCGTTCCCATTAATATATTGGCGTCCGCGTCGACCGCGAACGGAGTTCATTATAATCGCCCGCCGCTCAAATTTCAAGCGCGCGACGCAAAAAGAAGGAAAAAGCCGGAAAAAAATCCGAATCGCTTCCGATTTAGTCGAAATCGCGGCGCCCGCGCTCCTTTTTCTTGTCGGAGTTGCGCTTTTTATCGGCCAAGCGACGCAAAATCGAACCGCGCGTCGGCTTCGTCGGAATCCGTTTCTTCGGCGCTCTCCCCGCCTTTTCGAGCGCGGCGCGGAGCTTTTCGAGACAGTCGGCCTTATTTTTCGGCGCGTCTCGAAATTTTTGACTCGAAACGACGACGTCGCCCGCTTCGGTCGTCCAAGACGGATAAAGACGTTGAAAACGCTCCCAAACCTCCGGCGCGAGACGCTCGCCCGGGCGCCAACGAAGCCGCGCTTTGCTCGACACTTTGTTGACGTTTTGCCCGCCCGGCCCGGACGAGCGAACGAACTCGAACTCGATTTCGTCCAACGGAATCGACGCGACGCCCGGAACGTCGAGCGTCGAACCGGTCGCTCCGTTTCTCGACGAAAAATCGCCTTCGTTCGGCTTGTTTTGCATTTGCAACCTCCCTCGACGCGAAAAAAAATCGACGACGCCAACGAAAAAACGCCCCTCGTTTCGGAGCGCAAACCCGCCCGATTATACCGTCTAAACGCCGACTCGACAAGCGGGCGGTCGCGCCGCTCGACGCGCTCCGGAGTTGACCGCCGAGAAAAAGTCGGTATAATCGACCGAAAACGTTTCGTCCGTTCGATTCTTTGCCGAACGTCGGGATTTAAGGTTTTTTCGGATTTTTCGCCGTCGCGGGAAAATTTCCTCGACGCGGAGCCCTTGGAAGACCGATAAAGAGAAAACGTTTAATTTTACAAGGACGTTTTCGCCGCGCTTTTCGAAAACCGCTCGAAACGCTTCGTTCCGACGCGACCGAAAAAGCGGCCCAACCCGAAGGAGAATCGACGTGTCGAACGTTAATCCCGAAACGAACGAACAAGAAACCCGCCCGCAACTCCAAGTCGACGATTCGCAAGTCGTCGCGACCTACGCCAACTTCTGCCGCGTTACCGGAACGCCGGAAGAGCTGATCGTCGATTTCGGCCTGAATCCGCAACCGATGGGCGTTCCGTCGTCGCCGATTCCGGTCAATCAACGCATCGTCGTCAATTTTTACACCGCGAAGCGCCTTTATCACGCGCTCGGCATGACGCTCCAACGCCACGAAGCGGCGTTCGGAAACTTGGAAGTCAACGTTAACAAACGTCTGCGCCGCCAATAGTTTCCTGTCGAAACGGGTTCGGAGCGGTCGTTCGCTCGCGTTCGGGAAATCGAAAATCGTTTTGCGTCCCGGCGCGTTTTCGCGATTCGTTAAGAATCGAACGCGCCCGAACCCTTTTTCGCCGTCGAAACGCTCGTCGAATGTTTATTTGTCCTTTAGTCAGCGGAAGCTCCGGAAACGCGACTTACGTCGCCGCCGGGAAAACGCGCGTCTTGATCGACTGCGGCAAAAGCGGTCGCTGCGTCGAAAACTGTCTCCGTCAAATCGGCGTCGAGCCGAGTTCGCTCACCGCCCTCTTAACGACGCACGCTCACTTCGACCACACGCAAGGTCTCGGCGTCTTTTCGCGCAAATACAATCTTCCGATCTACGCCAGCATCGGAACTTGGGACGAAATGCAAAAGCGCGGAACGCTCGGCCCCGTCGAAACGCGCCATATGAAAATTTTCCAAAGCGACGGCCCGAATCGAACGCTCGACCTCGGCGATTTGGAAGCGACCTTTTTTTCGACGCCGCACGACGCCCGCGACTCGGTCGGCTACGTCTTAACCGACGGGCGCCGCAAATTCGCGCTCGCGACCGACTGCGGAACCGTTACCGAAACGCTTCGCAAACGTCTCGTCGGCGCCGACGTCGTCCTCTTGGAAGCGAATTACGACCGCGAAATGTTGACGAAGGGCCCTTACCCTTACCCGCTCAAACAGCGCATTTTGAGCGACTCCGGGCACCTCGACAACGCGGAAGCCGGGCGTTTCGCCGTCGAACTCGTTAAGAGCGGCGTCCGCCGGATTTTCCTCGGCCATTTGAGCAAAGAGAACAACACGCCGCGAATCGCTTACGACGCGGTCGCCGGAATCCTCCGCGACGCCGGAATCGAGCCGAACCGCGATTTCGAAATTTATATGACGCGCCGCGACGAACCGAGTCGAACGACCGAACTTTAGCGTTCGTTTTCGCGTCGATTTTCTTTCCCGTCTTTCGCGCCTTTCCCATTTTAAGCGGCGCCGCGTTTTCCTCTCTTGACGCGTCGCCGCTTTTCTTTTATCCTCGCTCCGTTCGTTCGTCTTTTTCCCGTTCCGGAGCTTTGCCGATGTTCCTCAATTTCGTTTACCTCGCGACGCTTTTCCTCGCGACGCCGTTCCTTCTTTACCGCTCGTTGCGCCAAGGCAAGTACCGCGACGGTTGGAGCGCGAAGTTTTTCGGCCTTGTTCCGCGACTTGAACCGCTCGCCGACGGTCGCCGTCGCGTTTGGTTTCACGCGGTCAGCGTCGGCGAAGTCAACTTATTGAAGCCGATCGTCGCCGAGTTGGAGGCGGCGCGTCCCGATTGGGAGTTCGTCGTTTCGGCGACGTCGAAAACCGGGTTCGAACTCGCTCGCCAACTTTTCGGCGCCCGAACGAGCGTTTTCTATTGCCCGCTCGACTTCACTTGGGCGGTCAAAACCGCGCTCCGACGGCTGCGTCCCGACGCGCTCGTTTTGGTCGAGCTGGAACTTTGGCCGAACTTAATCGCCGCCGCCAAGAAAGCGGGCGTTCGCGTCGCGGTCGTCAACGGTCGAATCGGCGACGGTTCCTTCCGCTCTTATTCTCGCGTCCGTCGTTTTTTAGCGCCGACGTTCGCTCGAATCGACGCGATCGTCGCGCAGGACGAACTCGCCGCCGAGCGGTTCCGCGCCTTGACGCCGTTTCGAGAGCGCGTCTCCGTTTCCGGCTCGATCAAATTCGACGGCGTCGAAACGAACCGCGCCAACGACGCGACCGTCCGCTTGGCCCGCCTCGCCGGAATCGGCCCCGACGACGTCGTTTTCCTCTGCGGCAGTTCGCAAGACCCGGAGGAAGCCGCCGCGCTCGAAACGTTCCGCCGACTCCGCGACGAGTTCCCGGCGCTGAAACTGATTATCGTTCCGCGACACAAAGAGCGGTTCGAGGAGGTCGCGCGTCTTTTGGAGAAGTCGGGCGTTCCTTGGACGCGACGCTCGACGCTCTCCGACGAAGCGCCCGCCGCGCCCGAAGCGCCGTCGAGCCGCGTTCTTCTCGTCGACGCGATCGGCGAACTCGGCGCTTGGTGGGGAACGGCGCAGATCGCGTTCGTCGGCGGAAGTTGGGGAAGTCGCGGCGGTCAAAATATGCTCGAGCCGGCCGGATACGGCGCCGCGGTCTCGTTCGGCCCGAAAACGCGCAACTTCCGAACGATCGTCGAAGCGCTCCTGCGCGCCGACGCGGCGGTCGTCGTCTCCGACGGCGACGAAACGACGGCGTTCGTCCGGCGCGCGCTCGCCGACGTCGCCTTCCGCGAACGACTCGGAACGGCGGCGCGAACGTTGACGCTCCAAAACCGCGGCGCGACGAAGCGAACCGTCGAAACGCTCGTCCGGCTCCTCGACGTTTGACCGCGCCGTCGTTTTTCGCCGCCGCCCCGTTTCCGCTCGTTTTTCATTTAACGCTCTCGTCCCGAAAAAGTCGACGAACCGCCGTCTCGCGACGTTTTTCCATCGATTTAAATTTTTTATTGTTTTTCAAACGCCGCCCCGCCCGCGCGACCGCTTCATTTGATACAATCGTTCCAAACAATTTCAAAATAGAAAATTCAGGCGGTATTTTCCAAAAAAAACCTTTACGAACGGTCAAAGGAAGAGTAATTTATACGATATTATTTAGTGATTACGTCAAGTTGACAAACTGCGCAATCTGGGTAAAATAATATCAAAAAGCGCGAATTAGGCAAAATCGAAAAAATTTTCTTCTTTTTTGCCCGCGCCCCCGCCGATTTCGGTCGTTTCGCCGCCGACGCGTTCGCGACCGCCCTTTCGAACGTTCGCCGCCGACGGCGAAAAGCGGGCGACCCGAGACTAAAATCCTTCCGTCGGAAAAATCAATAACGCCTATTGAAGGACCCGTTGTAATGAGCAAGATCGATAGACATTGGAAAACGAAGGCGTCGACGCGCCGACGCGCCCCCAAAGCGCCCGCGTCGACCGTTAGCGTCCTTTGGGCGGCCCTCGCGTTCGGCGTCGCGTCGCCGTTCCCCGGCCTCGTTTTCGCCTCCCCCGAGCCTCAAGACGCTCCGGCGCCTCCCGCCGCGCCGGCTCCGGCTCCGGCTCCGGCTCCGGCTCCGGCTCCGGCTCCGGCCCCCGAAACGCCGCCTCCCGCTCCGCCGACTCCGGAAGAACAGGCGGCGGCTCTGCGTCAAATCGGCGTTACGAGCGCGGAGCAAGTCCCGGTTCCGAGCCAAGACCCGGCGGCCGCCGCTCAAATGGTCGCCGACGTGAAGGAAGCGCTCGCGAATCCGACGCCGCCCGCTCCGGAGCCGTCCGAACCGATTAAAATCGATTACGACCCGGAACGCAGCTATTCGCGCCTCCTTTACCCGGGCGTCGCCGCTCGCGTCGGATTGACCGACGCGCAGACCGCTCGCGTCAACGAGTTGATGACCGAACGGGCGCAAAAACTCGCTCAAGCGGACAAATCGCAGTGGAACGCGATCACCGCCGCCTCCGAAGAAGCGCTGAAAGCCGTTCTCACCGCCGAGCAAATCGAGCGCTTCGAACGCGGCGTCTCGGAAAAAACGATCACGTTGCGCTTCAACAAAGAGCGTTGGGAAGACGTGTTGAAATGGCTCGCGTCGGAAGTCGGTTTGCAACTGATCATGTCGGCGCCGCCGCAAGGAACGTTCACGTACAACGATAGGACGCCGTATTCGCCGAAAGACGCGCTCGACGTCGTCAACGGCTACCTTAACTTCAAAGGCTACACGCTTTTCCGTTATAACGAAATGTTGATTCTGCACGACTTCCGCACCGGGAGCCTGCCGCTTCAATATATGCCGAAAATTACGCCGGAAGATCTGCCGAACCAAAACCGCTTCGACTACGTCGCGTTGACGATTCCGCTCGAGCGCCGCAGCATGAACGCCGTTCGTCAAACGATCGCGCCGTTCCAAGGGCCGCATTGTTTCTTGCGCTCTCAAGGGGGCAACTCGCTTCTCGTCGTCGACTCGGTCAACGCGTTGCGCGAAATTTACGCCGCGGCGATGTCGGTTCACAACCCGGATCCGCCCCCGGCTCCGCCGCAACACCCGCGCGGCCCGGGCCGCGCTCCGGAAGTTCCGGAATGGCGCGAATTTACGCTCGACGGCGTCGCGTACAACACGGTCAAAGCGCAAATCGACGTCTTCGCGCCGGAAGCGAAATCGCTTTACAATCCGCAGTCGAACGTTTTGCACTACCTCGCGCGTCCGAGTCAGCTGAACATCGTCGGCGGCTTGATCGAACGTCTGAAGCAAGGCGCCGACCCGGCGAAGACCGCGATCGCGAAAGTTTACCCGCTCGACCGTTTGGCCGCCGCGTCCGCGTCCGACATTTGGGCGTTCTCGCGTCGTATGCGCGGCGGAGCGTTCGGCGCGCCGTCGCAGTCGACGCTCTACGCGCAAATCGTCTCCGCGCTGCAACAAATGGCGCCGGACGCTCAAATCGAGCTGAACGCCGAAGCGCGTAAGATTTTCGTCGTCGGCACGGCGGCGGAACACGAGAAAATCGCCGCGACGTTCGCGTCGCTGACGACCGAAGTCGCGCCGGAAGAAGCGCCGGTCGTCAAGGTTTACCGTTTCCCCAATCAACGTTCCTCGGCGGGTCTCGACCCGGCGATTATGCAAGCGTTGCGCACCGTCGCGCCGTTCGCGCAACCGACGCCGACGACCGACGGCGGTCTTCTCGTCATCGCGACGCAAGCGGAACACGAAATCGTCGCGAAAACGCTCGCCGACTTCGAAGCGAGCGCGGAAGCGCCGGAACTGCAGCGCGAATTGAAGGTTTATCCGCTGACGACGCGGCAAGTCGCCCGCTTTACGCAAATTTATTCGCAACTTTCGAGTTCGGCGGATATGCGCGGCGCCGTTCGCGTTTCCGATGCGACGTCGCCGAACCGCGTCGTTTTCTGGGCGCGTCCGGCGCAACACGCGAAGATCGCGAAGATTATCGACGAAATCGTCGCCGCTGAATCTTACGTCGAAACGAAGACCGAACCGGCTCCGCAAGGTCTCCCCGCCGCGCAAGACCCCGCCGCTCCGGCCCCCGCCGCCCCGGCTCCCGCTCCGGCTCCTGCCGCCCCGGCTCCTGCGGAACCGACTCCGGAACAAAAGGCCGCCGCCCAAAAAGCCGCGCAAGAAGAAGGCGGATCGTAGCCATGTCGG
>JAZQAP010000172.1:0-10208 GCA_045545275.1 Thermoguttaceae bacterium
CAGAACGACATGGCTACGATCCGACTTTTCAACGAGCTTTTTTATTATCGTTTTTTTTCGGCGTTCAAGAAGCGCTATTTCGTTTTCGGACGTTTTCCGTTAAACGAGCGCTTTTTTAAACGCGGCGATTCGAGCGTCGACGTCGGCGCGAGTCGCCTTTTGGAAGCTCTCCATCGAGAATCCCTCGACGTTCAAGCTGGCGACGACGGTCGCGCTAAGCAACGCCTTTTTAATACTTTCCGGCGACAGATCGCCCGATTCGGCGAGACTTCCCATCAGCGCTCCGGCAAACGAGTCCCCGGCGCCGGTCGGGTCGACGACTTTGTCGGTCGGGAACGCCGGAACCAAATAAATTTCGTCGCGCCCAATCCACATCGCGCCGTGTTCGCCCTTTTTGACGACGACGAACTTCGGGCCCAGCTCCAAAATTTTGCGCCCGGCGGAAATCGGCGAACGGTCGCCGGTCAGAAGCGCGGCCTCGCCGTCGTTGAGAATCAGCCCGTCGATCCGCTTCAAGAGCGCGAGGAGTTCGGCGCGCATTCCATTAATATAGAAGTCCATCGTGTCGGCGACGACGAGTTTCGGCGTTTCGATCGCGTCGAGGAGCGCCATATGCGTCGTCGGCGCCATATTCCCAAGAAAGACGTAAGGCGTCGCTTTATACGCGTCCGGAACGACCGGAACGTAGTCGCCGCCCATCACGTTCGCCTCGAAACAACGGGTTTCGCGTTGGTTCATGTCGTCGAAATAACGACCGTCCCAAAACATCGTCTTTTCGCCGGAACGAACTTCAAGCCCCGCCAAATCGACGCCGCGCGAACGCAGAAGCGTCGAATATTCCGGGTTCCAGTCTTCCCCGACGACGCCGATCAAGCGCGACTCGGTAAAGAAGCTCGCGGCGAACGACGCGTAAACGCCGCTCCCGCCCAACGCTCGCTCGCGGCGACCGAACGGAGTTTCAAGGGTATCGTAAGCGGCGGAACCGATCGTCAACAACGACATAAGAAGCGCTCCTCAAGGCGAAAGGTCGGAAATCGTCCGAACGCGACGCGGCGACGACAAAATCGACGCGGCGCCGAACGTTTTCCTTCCTCGGCGACGGCGAAACGGCCCCAAGCGCGCTTTACGGAACGAATTTTCCGCAAAGACGGCGAATTTTGACTTCTTGGCGCGTTCTTCCGTCATTAATCTATTTTTAAACCGTCGACGCCGCGCTCCGTCGCTCGGCTCGACCCCGTTCGTTGAAGTTGCGAAAGACGCTTCGCGATTTCGGCGCATGCGAAAACCGTCGTTCAAACTCGACGCGTCGCCCCGTTCGCCGCCCGCGAGAAAACGCGTCGGCAAGGAACGCGACCGACGCCGAAACGCGCCGTCGACCAAACGCCGTCCGAACTTCGACGAAAATTTTAAATTTCGCCGAAAAAGAGTCCTTCATCACCTAATTATAACGCCGTCGTTCGTATCCGCAACAAACATTTTTGGAAAATAACGATAATTTGTATAAAAACGGCGCGAACGAAGAGGCAAAACAGGAAAAAGAAATGAAAAACAACGTTTTGGCCGTCGTTTTAGCCGGCGGCAAAGGGGAACGACTCGAACCGCTGACCCGCGACCGCGCGAAACCCGCCGTTCCGTTCGGCGGCGAGTACCGCATCGTCGACTTCACCCTCTCCAACTGCTTCAACAGCGGCGTTCGTCAAATTTTGCTCCTAACGCAATACAAATCGCTAAGCCTCGACCGACACGTCGCGACCGGCTGGGCCCGCTTTTTTCACCGCGAACTGCGCGAGTTCGTCGACGTCGCGCCGCCGCAGCAACGCCTCGCCGAAAGCTGGTATCAAGGCACCGCCGACGCCGTTTACCAAAACATTTACTCGATCGAAAAAGAGTCGCCGGAACTCGTTCTCGTTTTGGCGGGCGATCACGTTTACAAAATGGATTATCGCGACATTATCGAATTTCACCGCGCAAAAAACGCCGACCTGACGGTTTCCGCGCTCCCGGTCCCGCTCGACGAGGCCCGCGGTCGACTCGGCGTTTTGGAGGCCGACGCGGACGGTCGCGTCGTCGACTTCGAAGAAAAGCCGCTCGCGCCGCGCCCGCTTCCGGACGATCCGACGTCCTGTTTCGCGTCGATGGGCGTTTACGTCTTCAACGCGAAATTTCTATACGAAGCGCTTTGCCGCGACGCGACGAAACTCGGAAGCCGCCGCGATTTCGGTCGCGACGTCGTTCCGCGCGCCGTCCAAAACGACCGCGTTTTCGCTTTTCCGTTCGTTCAAACGGGCCCGGACGGTCAAAAACGCGGCGCGTACTGGCGGGACGTCGGAACGCTCGACGCGTACTTCGCCGCCAATATGGATCTCGTCGCGGTCGAGCCGGAGCTGAATTTATACGACGAAAACTGGACGATTTACACGCCGCGCCCGAACTCGCCTCCCGCGAAATTCGTCTTGCCGGAGGGCGAAAACCGAGGTTGCGCGCTCGACAGTCTCGTCTGCTCCGGCGCGATCGTCTCCGGCGGAACGGCGCGACGCTCGATCGTCGGCCTCGGGGCCCGCGTCGAACGGGACGCGCTCGTCGAAGACTCGATTCTTTTCGCGCAAACGGTCGTCGAACGCGGCGCCCGCCTTCGCCGAACGATCGTCGACAAGGGCGCGGTCGTTCCGGCCGGTTGGCGCGTCGGTTTCGACGCGGAACTCGACCGGTCGCGCGGATTTTTTGTAACGGAAAGCGGCGTTACCGTCATTCCGAAATTCGTCGGCTGACCGTTTCCGTCCGATTTTACCCAAACCGCCGATTTTAACGATTATACCAATTTCGCCGACGCCGCCCGCTTCGAGCGTTTCGCTTATTTTCCGCCCGTGCGAAACGGCGCGCCGCAGAAAACGTTAAAATCGGCAAAACCGGCGGCGTCGACCGTTACCAACGCGGTTTCGGATTCAAAATCGCCGCGATCGCCTCGACGAGCGACTTCAAGCCGTCGCCGGTAACCGCCGAAATGAGATGCGCTTCGACGCCCAATTCGTCGGCGAAGCGTCGGCGGACGACCTCCGCTTCCGGCAGGTCTTTTTTCGAAACCGCGACGATCTCCGTCCGCTCGCCGAGTTCCGCGTCGAACTGCTCGAGTTCGTAACGAATCGCCTTATAATTCGCGATCGGGTCGGTTCCGTCGAGCGGAGCCGGCTCGACCAAGTGGAGCAAAACCCCGGCGCGCTGAATGTGCCGCAGGAAGTCGTGTCCAAGCCCGACGCCGAGGTGCGCGCCCTCGATCAGTCCCGGAACGTCCGCGACGACGAACCCGCGGTCGGGCCCGATTTGCGCGAGCCCCAAGTGCGGCTGCATCGTCGTGAACGGATAGGACGCGATTTTCGGTTTCGCCTTCGTGAGACGGCTCAAGAGCGTGCTTTTGCCGGCGTTCGGCTTTCCGACAAGCCCGACGTCGGCGATCATTCGCAACTCGAGGCGAACGCGGCGTTCCTGTCCCGCTTCTCCCGGCGTCGCGATCAGAGGCGAACGCATCGTCGCCGATTTAAAGCGAACGTTCCCCTTCCCGCCGAACCCGCCGCGAGCGACGATAAACTCGTCGCCGTCCTCTTTCAGGTCTTTGAGGAGCAAATCGTTTTTCGCGTCGAAGACCATCGTCCCAACCGGCGTTTCAATAATCAAATCGTCGCCGGACGCGCCGTGTCGCTGCGCCGAGCCGCCCTGTTCGCCGCGCTCCGCCTTCCAAGTCTTTTGATTCGCTAAGTGGAGCAAACTGGCGACGTTGCGATTGGCCCGCAAGACGACGTCGCCGCCGCGTCCGCCGTCGCCGCCGTCGGGGCCGCCGCGCGGAACGTATTTTTCGCGCCGAAAACTCGCGCAACCGTCGCCGCCCTTCCCCCCGACGACTTCGATCGTTACTTCGTCGACAAACATTTTATCTAAAACCCCTATTTTCTCTTAAAATCGGACGTTGCGCCGCGCCGTTCGCCGGAGGCAAGGCGTTAAAACCGTTATATTCAGAAACGTCGGCCGCCGGTTCGCTTCGACCGTTAAAAAACGCTCCGAACGCGTTCCCAAGTCGCGACGCCCAAACGGAAAAACGCAAAACAGACCGCCGCGCTCCGACGACGCGACGCGAATCCGGTCGCCGCGCGATCGCCCAAAAGCCCCGCTCGGCCCAATCGCGTCTCTCCAAAGCGCGCGCCGCTTCCGACGCCGCCGCTCGACGCCCAAACGTCCGTCGATAAAAAAAGGGGGCGGTCGCAACCGTCCCCCCTCGTTCAGGCGATTCGAACCCAAAACGAGCCGCTCGTCCGCCGGGACGCCGTTCGTTTCAAGCCGTCTCGCTCGCGAAACGCCGAAATCAAGAAGCCGGAGCTTCGACGACGTTAACGCGACGACCGTTTTGGTCGAATTTGACGTACCCGTCGATCAACGAGTAGATCGTGAAGTCGGTGCCGAGACCGACGCCCTTGCCCGGACGCCAGCGGGTGCCGCATTGACGAACGATGATGCTGCCCGGTTGAACCGATTGACCGCCGTAAACTTTGACGCCGCGACGTTGCGCGTTGGAGTCCCGACCGTTGCGGCTGGAACCCTGACCTTTCTTGTGAGCCATTATACCACCTTCAAATTAAACTAACTTGAAAACATTAAGTTTTTGGATGCGACGCTTCGTCCTTTTTCTCCCCGCTCGCCAACCGCCGACCGACTAACCGAACCGACTCCAAGCCAACCGGCCTCGCCGCCGCGAACGTTTCGTCGAAAAACCGCCGATTCGCGGAATCTCTTCGCTTCGTTCCGCTCGAACCGTTTCGAGCCGAGGAGCGCGTCATTTATCGTTTCGTCGAGCGCGCGTCTCCGAAAGCGCGTCCCGATAAAAGGGACGAAAAAGAGGAGACGCGAGTCTTCGACGCCAATACGCTTTTCACTATTCTACATGTAAATCCACTGGTAGTCAAGCTCCCCCGGCAAATTATTATAAATTTCTTTGCCGCCGCGGTGGATTTCGTCGCCGGGATTATAAAAATTGAGTTTCAGCGCCTTGCGGTAGACGTCGCGCCCGCTTCCAAAACCGGCGTTTTCGTCCGTTTCCTCGGCGTCTTCCCAACGGAGCGCGTTCGTCAAGCCGCTAATATAGATCGAAAAACGATCGATTCGCGGATCGACGTCGATCCAAGTCGCGATCCCCCAAACGGTTTCGCCGGGCGCGATCGTTCGGTTCGACATACGAATCGAGTCGAAGAAGTTTTGGCCGCGCCCTTCTTTAGCGGCGATTTTCGCGAAAGCCAAGGGCAAGTATTTATCGAAATAAACGCCCTCTTCGGCGCCGCGTTTTTGCCCGACGTAAAAACCGCTCTTCTCTTTATTATAAACGAGGCGGTCTTGAATCGACGCGGTCGCGAAAACCAGACGCGGGGCGAACCGAACGGCGCCCGGAATCGAACCGTCTTCGTTCGGCGCCAGTCCGTTGTAATCGACCGTCGTCGGGACGGGCAGCCCGGTCAAATTGTTCGACGGCGCCGAAAATTTGTTTTCGCCGTCGCGCACGCCGCCGACCGAAACGTCGACGCTGTATTTTTCGGCTTCGCCTTCGTTCGCGCCTTGCAGCTCCATTTCCGTTTTCAACTCGTTACGCAAACGTTTTCCCGTATTCGTTACCGAATAAACGAGATACCAAACGCGTTTACGCTCCATTTTGCCGTTTTCGGCCGGAAAATCGACTTCGATCGTCCGAATATTTTTATAGCTGAATTCCAGCTGCCAAATTTCTTTGGTGAAGAAGAGGTCGGTCGCCCAAGCGTATTCCTCGGCGGTCGCCCCCTCTTTTTTAACGCCCTCGGCGACGATTTCCGGAACGTCGCTCCATTGATAAGTTTCGTCGTATCCGATGAACGGGCGAATCGTGCGCATCGCGGCGTCGCCCTGCGCGGCGACCGGAGCGGCGTTCGCGACGAGGAACAACGAAGCGCAAGAGCAAAGCGCCGTCGAAACGAAGCGGCGATTCGAAATCTCTTTCCAAATTTTGTTTAAAAGCGTTGTTTTCATTTTTCGCGCTCTATTTCTAAAAACGATGTTGCTCGCGACGTCGCGCGCCGCGCTCCCGGCGTCGACCGAGAAACGCGACCAAAAACGCTCGAAGACCTTCGCTCTCGAGCGGAGCCGCTAAATATATAGTATAACGCCAAGACGCTCGAACCGTCAACCGTCTAATCGGTTTCGCCGCCCGCTTTTTTCAAATTTCAGTCGGCGCAATCGTTAGAAGCCCGACAATCGGCGCGGCGCGAACGTTTTTTCGCCGAATCGCCGCGACGGTCGCTAAAGAAAAAGGACGGTAACGCCGCCCCCGCCGGGCAAAAAGCAGTCTTCGCCGGGCCAAATTTTGCGCACCATCGGCGAACGCTCCGCCCAAGCGCGCACCCGTTCGCGAAGAACGCCGCGTCCGCAGCCGTGAACCACTTCCAACGCTTTCCCGCGATGCGCCCCCGACTCGACCTCGCGACGCAACCGCTCCATCGCGGCGTCCGGATGAAACCCGTGCAAGTCGATCGAAAAATCCGGCTCAAACGCTCTTCCCATTTCGCCGCTTTCTCCTATTTTCCTATAGTTGCGTTCCAACGGCGACGAAGTAAGCGGCAAAGTCGACGCAAACCGCCCGACTTCCGCAATCCGCGTCGCCGTTTCAAGAAAGCCGAACGCTCGGCGTCGACGGCGAACGAGCGTTTTTCGCCCGTCCAACCGTCGAAACCGAGCGACTCGGCGCAATTTACGCCGTCGCGTTATTCAACCGAGACGCCCCAAACTTCCATTTCGGTAATACCGCACCACTTCAACGGGAAGGACGCTTCCAAATCGGTCAAGCGCACCGACGTAACGCGGCGTTTCGAGAACTCGAACGTTTGCGGTTCGGCGGTTTCCTTCAACTCGATTTTTTCGGTCGAGCCGTCCGAGAAACGGAGGGTCGCGGTCTTCCACACGTCGTCGTGCGGGAAGTCGGCGCGAACCCAGATCACGACCTTGTCGATTTCGACTTCGGTTCCGAAATTAATGTCGAGCCAAAGGTCGGTGCGGAGGTTCGGGCCCCACGACGGGAACGCCGGGCCGTGTCCGCGGTTGTTTTTGTTCCCGTCGATCGCGTTCTTCGCGGCGAACTCGACTTGGTAACCGTATTCGCTGTTCGACGTCGCGTGCGGGTACGACTCGACCGTCGCGGCGTCGCCTTGAATATCGTTCGGATTCAACGCGAGGTTGCGGTAGACGTTTTCCGCGCCGGTTTTCTTCGCCAACGACGGGAGCTTGCGTTCGAGGTAAGCCTTCACGAACGCTTCGCGCGCTTTCAAACCGCCCGCTTCGAACTGCTCGAAATCTTCGAACGCCGGTTTTTCGCCGGTTTCGTCGGCCTTAATCTTCTTCGCGACGTTGTCGTCGACGATCTCGGCCATTTTTTCGCGTTTCATTAAATAATAAGCGTACTTCGCGTGTTCCTCCGGCGTCCAAAGTTCGGTTTCTTCGAGGTAATCGCCGCAGTACGGAACGAGGAGGTCGATCCACATCGCGATTTTACGCAGCGACAAATCGTCGATTTTAACGTCGCGGTGGTTGGCGTCGCGTTCGCCGCGGAACATCGTAACGACGCGGCTCTTGGCGGCGCCGGCGTGATACGGCGGGAGCATTTCCGGGCCCTCTTGGATTCCCAAGTAGTGCGTGCGCGGGCCTTTGTGAACGCCGTCTTGCGTCAGCAACATATACGCTTCGCTGAACGTGCGCCCGGCTTTGTGCATTTCCTTGGCGCGACCCGGATCGGAAAACGCGGCGTTTCCAAGGAGGCTGAACGGCGCCGGGGTTCCGTCGGCTTTTTGGCCGCCGGTATGGCAAGAGACGCAATGGCTATCCAAAATCGGCTGAATTTCGCGAACGAAGCTGAAACCGGAGTCGGCGAAACGGCCCCGCGCCGGTTTCCAAAGCGGCTTCGGCGTCGCGACGCCCTTGCGGAGCGCGTCCGTCGTCGTCGCGGTTTCGACGCCGACGTTTTGGACGATGTTTTCCTTCGGCTCGTGGCAACCGACGCAGCCGAACGTTTCGCCCGGTTGGAGCGTCGACCAGCTGCGCATCGTTTGCGCGACGTCGCCGTTTTCGTCGACGAGTTGGAAATAAACGGGCGTCAGCGCCGGAACTTCGAAGTACGCGGAGCCGTCCGCTTCGACCGGAACTTCGCCGATCACCTTCTTAACGTCCCAGGTGCCGTTGTTCCCGGCGACCGGAGTCGCGACCATCGCGCCCCCCGCCGGGCCGCCGTTCACATTGTTGCGAATCCCCGCCGCTCGGAAATCGAGCGCGACGACGCGGAGCGACTTGATTTTCCCGCGTTCGACGCCCGCGAGTCCCGGGCCTTCGTACACGTCTTGAACGTAATAACGCCCGGTCTTTTCCTTCAAATTCACTTGCGAAGCGCGGGTCGTCGGGGTCGAACGCTCGGCCAACGGAAGCGCTTGCCCGCAGCTGATCGCCGGGTCGAACGCGAGAAGTTCGCGGTTCCCCGCCGGGTCGAACCAGTAGACGCCGAACGGAACGGCGTACCACTTCCCGCCGGGGCGACGGCCCTCGGGGAGATAAGCGACCAAGAAGTTAGTTTCGTCGAACGCGTAAGGATATTGGAAGAGTTCGCCGTCTTGGCCGTAAGCGTCGATACGCTCCGCCGGGGTTTCGCGAACCGGAGCGATCAGCGTCGCGCCTTGGTTTTCTTGCGTCCCCTTCGAACGGTCGATCATCATCAGCTTGCCGTGTTGGTAGGTGTGGTGCCCGGACGCGATCGCGATCACCTTGCCGGTTCCCGGAACGCCGCGAGCGTGCATCACCGTCGTCGGAAAATAGGAGTTGTTCCCGTAAAATTCCGTTTGGCCGGTGCCGTCGACGTTCATCGCGAAGAGCGGCTGCGGGTAAATTTGCCCGCGGTCGTTGTAATCCCAACGGGTGTAAACGACGCGACCGTCCTCGATGATTTGCGGGTAGTTGACCGTTACTTGGTCGACCGAAACGCGACGGAGGAAGCGGCCCTGCGCGTCGCACGTGTAAAGGTTCGAAACCTCCGTCCACCAACAGTCGGTGATTTGCGCGCAACGGGTCGAGCAGAAGAGGAAATCGCCGTTCGGGAGGTAAATCGGCTCGATATCCGCGACGCCGAGACCGAACGTGATTTGACGCGTCTTTTTCGTTTCGATATCGTATTCGTAGAGGTGGAAATCGTCTTCCGTGAAGCTCTTGCGCATCGCGAAAACGATTCGTTTGCCGTCCCAAGAAACGTCGGGGTCGCGAATCGTCCCGTCCGCCGTCGAGACGAGCACCTCGTGTTTGAGCGTTCCGTCCGGTTGGAACGTCGCGAGGCAAAGCTGCCCGCCCGGCTTGCGGTCGACGCTGAAGTCGAGGTAGGCTTCGTCGCTGACGTCCTCGGTGTAGGCGTAATGGCTCGCGCCGATGACGTAATGTTTCGTGTAAACGAACGCCGGAGCGTTTTCGACGACGACGGCCAAACGGCGAGCGCGGCGGGCCTTGCAGACGTCGGCGTAAAGTTCGCGCCAACGCGGGTCGGTTCCGTTCGCGGAGTCGGCGGCCAAGTCGACGAAGCGCGAACGCAACTTTTCGACCGCCGCTTTCGAACCGGCGGGAGCGACAAATTCGTTTTCTTCGTCAAAATCGGCGTCTTTTTCGAGCGCGGTCAAGAGGCGGTCGACAAGGTCGCGCTCTTTCGAATCGCTTTTTTCGTCGACGAAGAACCCCGGCGCGGCGTCCTTCGCGTCTTGCGCCAACCAATCTTGGAAGAGGCGCGCCTCGAACTTAGCGGCGTCGAACCCCCAATCGGACTCGGCGCCGTTCGACGGAACGGGCCCGCAACCGAATAAGAAGGCGAACGTCGACGCCCAAACGCCCCAAACGGCGAAACGGTTAATCAACGACGGCATTTTTCCCTCCAAAACGCGCCGAAATTCGACGCAATTCCAAAAATCCCAATTTCAAAACAAAATACGACTAACGACGCCCGAAACGCGAAACCGCGCCCGAACGTCGGCCGACCCAACCGCGCCCGACGACCAAAAAACGCTCGCCGAACGCCGATTTTGTCAATATTAATTAATAAGGGCGAAAACCGACGCCCGGTCGCCGGCGTTCCGCCCGCTTCCCGTCCGCTTTTTAAGGACTTTTCGGCGGTTTTTGGCGTTTTTTCG
>JAZQAP010000173.1:0-2170 GCA_045545275.1 Thermoguttaceae bacterium
AGGCGGAATGTAACGGGAGGAAGGAGGAAAAGGGGAAAGGGCGCCGTCGCTTCGACGAACGACCAAACGAGGGCGTTCGACGTTGGGACGTAAACGCCGTCGTTTTAACGGTTGCGCCCGACGCGGATCAGTCCGGAATGATCAAGCGCGAACCGCCGTTCGAGGAGCCGGAGTCGGAACCGGGCGTCCAAAGACCGCTCGATTTTTCCTCTTGCGCCGGGGCTTGCGGAGCGTCGAACGGCGACGGAGCGCCGCCGAGCGGGGAGCCGCCTTGCATTTGCGCTTGACGACGGTACGCGGCTTCCGCTTGCGCTTGCATTTGCGCCGCCGAGTTCAAACGAGCGAAGAACTCTTGGAGCGTTTGAACCGCTTGTTGGTCGTCTTGGTGTTCGGCGAAGACGTGTTGCGCAATGTCGCGAAGTTTGTCGTACTCTTGGCGATGGAAGCGCGTCATAAACTCAAGAACGTTCCATTGCGCGTCCGGTTGGCCGACCGACGCGGCGTATTCGGTCGCTTCGGCGACCAGCTCGAGCGCTTTGTCCGAATCTTGCGCCAAAACGGCGGCGTCGACGAGAATCGAATACGCGATCGCGCGGGCTTCGTACTCCATTTCGCCGCTCGGACGGGTCAGCGTTTCGCGAGCGAACTTTTCTTTAACGTCGCGAGGCGCGACAAGGTTCGCGATTTGAAGGAGTTCGACGAGCGCGTCGGTGCGGAAGGTTTCGACCGAAAGTCGGCCCCAACGCCAAAGCGGGACGCGGCGGAAGAAGGCGAGCGTCTCCTCTTTCGACGCGAACGAGGTCGGCGGAACGATCGTCTCCGGCGCGGAAAGACCCGCTTTCGCCCGCAAAACCGACATAACTTTGTCGGCAAATTCCGGCGTGAAGGTCGAGCCGACGACGCGAACCAACGCTTCGACGCGGCGCGCGCCGTTCGGAGCGGCGAGCGTCTCTTTCGGGGAAACGCCGCCGAGGATTTGATAGGCGTGTTCGAACCACTTGTCGGCGAAGACGTTAAGGTGTTCGTCGAAGAGCGCTTCGACCGTCGCTTGCGAAATCGGGGCGCCGTCGCGGAATTGGAAACGCGGCGTCGATTCGTTCGTCGTCCAAAGGAGCGTTTGCGCTTCTTGCGGTTCTTCCGATTCGAGCGGCGGAAGGGCGCCGAGAACTTCGGTCAACGTCGCTTCGACGCGAGCCGTTTCGCTCGGGAGCGCGTAAACTTCGAGCCGCGCTTCGCGGTCGGTTTGCTTGCCGAAGAGGAACGCGAAGGCGAATTGCGTCGGAACTTCCGCGAGCGTAAGGTTTTCCGTTTTTTCCGAAAGCGGGCCGGTCAACAGGTTGAAGGTCGCTTTCGGCGGAACTTCGAGACCGGCGACCGCGGCGCGGAGGCGCGGATTCGCCAACAAAACGCGGGACGAGAGGATTTTTTCGAACGCGGCGTCGAAGTCGGTCAGCGTATACGTCCGCTTGACGGTCGTTTCGACGTCGTCCCAAGTCGGAACGGCGCGGAGGAACTGGAACGTCTCCATATCGATCGCGTCTTCGGCGTCGACGTTCGGCGCGGCGAGATAACGTTCGATGTAAGCGCGCCCGACTTCCTCTTCGGCGAACCAAAGGACGAGAATCCCGAGGTTGCGGAAGAGATTCGGCCAACTTTCGCCGAGCGGGAGGAGCGATTCGAGGATCGCGCGGCCTTTTTTCCAGCAGCCGCGAGCGATCAGGCGCGTCGCTTCGTCGTATTCGGCTTTTTTCTCGAAGTCGGCGGGCGCTTCGAGGTCGAAGACTTGCTCTTTCAGCATCAGCGGAACGTTTTCGGCGCCGAGGCAACGGTAAAGGAACTCGTTCGACGCTTGGTCTTGCGGCGCGAACGCTTGAAGTTGCTTCGCGATCGCGATCGCTTGGTAAAGTCGACCGTTTTCGTAGAAACTGACGCCGACGGTCAACATCGCTTGAATGATCGCGACCGGGAATTGATCGCCCTCGACGTTTTCGATCGCGTCGATAAGGGCCGAAACGGCTTCTTGCGGCTTGTCGAGGAGCGCGGAGGAAATCGCCAACTCCGTGTGCGCGACGACGTTTTTCGGTTCGCGAGCGGCGAACGCGACGGCGGTTTCGTAGGCTTGCTCCCAAAGCCCGATCATTCGTTGGAACAAGCACTTCGCTTCGGTCAA
>JAZQAP010000174.1:0-3464 GCA_045545275.1 Thermoguttaceae bacterium
CGTCGGCGTTCGCGGCGACCTCGACGTCGCGAAGCGTTGGTCGAAAAGTCGCGGCTCGCTCGAACTCAATCGGCGAACCGGGGGGTTTCGGCGCGACCGAATTTCGGCGGCGGAGTACGCGGAGCCGATCGTTTATTGGCGTTTTCACGAGTCGGGCTATTTTCGGCGAATGGAGGGCGGGCGGCTCTTCGAACGTTGGGAGTCGCGACGCGGCGTCGACGGCGAGTTTTACGCGCGGAAACGCTTTCGCGACGTCAAGATACGTCGCGCCGACCGAGTTAATTCGACAACCGGAAATTACGTCGTTACGAAACCGCTCCGCTTCTTCGAGCGCGCCGCGCCGACCGCCGAGGGGTTCGTCGACGCGATTTTTGCGATTAACCAAACCCTTGCCGAGAAAGTGTTTAAGCGATGACGGTTCCGGTCGATTTCGATTTGATCGCGATTTTAACGGACGAACTGCGACGCGGCGTCGGCGACGGCGTCGAGTCGTTGCGGGCGGAGAACGTTTTTTCCGACGTCGCGCCGACGCGGCGGTTCGACGGCGTCGCGACGCTTGAAGTCGGCGAGTTGGCGACCGCGTCGGAGCCGGACGTCGAGGGCGGCGAAATCGTCGAAACCAAGAACGCGCTTTACTTGCGAGCGCCGTCGAAGGCGGAGGCGCGGCGCTTGGCGCGGTTCGCTTCCGGCGTCGTTCGGCGAACGCTCGACCTCTTAAAAGAGCGCGGTTTCGTCGTCGATTGGCGCAAGGAGTCGGCGGCGGTTTACCCGGACGTCGAGGGCGGGAGCGTCTTGGAGTCGTTTTGCGCCGAATACGTTTTTTTTGTTTTGCTCGAAATCGACGGCGTTTAGCGCGCCGCCGGGTTGACTTTTACCCCAAAAGGAGATAAAATAACAATGCCGAAAGTCGAGAACGTCAAGAACTTAAAGGCGTTTTTTCTTCCGCAAAGTCCGGAGGGCGAAACCGATTCGACGCTCAAAGAAACCGAGTACGCCGACTTGAAATTCGCGAAAACGTCGGCGATTCCGCTCGATTGTCGCGTTACCGGGTTCGACGCGCAGGCGCCGACCGTCGGGACGCGGGAAGCGGAGGATATCGAAGACGTCGACGATTGGACGAAGTATGAAACCGACAAGATTACGCCCGGGACGGCGACGCTGAACGTCGACCGCGCGATCGACGTCGACGGAATCCTCGAACGGCTCGAAAAGCTGAACGTCGATTCGCCGTATCTGGGCGTTCTCAAATTCGGAAAACTGTCGAAGAAGGAAAACGGAAGTCGAACGTATGACGTCGTTTACAGCGCGCCCGCAATTTTGACGAGCGATATGGGGTTCGCCGGAACCGCGAAGCAAAAAATGTCGTCGACGCTGAACTTTCAAATTTCCGGCAAGCCGAAACGCGGGTCGAAAACTTGCGCGCAAACGTTGACGCTGTCCGAAACGAACGAAATTACGCTCGCGGAAACGACGTCTTGACGCGACGTTTAAACGTCGGCGAACGTTGAATTAAAGCTCCGAACAAACCGAAGAAAGGGAAGCGGATGGAAATCAAGAAAGCGTCGGAAATCCCGGGCCGCCCGGTCGATATTTCCGAGTGGAACGACGACGTAAAAGCGTTTGTGAAAACGTTTACGTTCGCCGAACAGCTGGAATTTGAGCGACTTCGGCGAATTTTCCGCGACGAAACCGCGTCGAACGAAGAGCGGGCCGACGCCGAAGTTTCGATCGCGATAATGGCGCTCGTCGACGAAAACGGCGAGCCGCTTTTCACCGAGGCCGACCGCGCCGCGCTTCTCGACTCGCATTTTATGCCGTGCGTGCGGATTATCAAAATGGGGAAAAGAGACTCGCGCGCTTTTATTACGGAGGACGCCGCCGATGTTCGTTAAGAAACGAGAAAACCGTCCGATCGATATTTCTTGGTGGAACCCGAACGTCAAGGCGTTCGTGAAAACCTTCGGCCCGATGGAACGCTTGATTTTCGGCGACTTGTTGCGCGAGTACGCCGACGAATCCGCGCCGAACGAAAAGCGTGTCGCCGCCGCCGTCCGCGCGACGATTATGTCGCTTGTCGACGAAAACGGCGAACAACTTTTGAACGAGGGGGATATTCCGGCGCTCCTCGACGGCCCGGCGTTTATGATCGACCGCGTCGTTTTGGCGGCGGCGAACGCGGATTGGGTCGACGTCTCCTTTAAAAAAAAATAGCGGAGGACGAAAACTTCGCGTTTCCTTGGCGGCTGGCTTGGACGCTTCGGCGACCGGTTTCGGAGATTCTGCGGTTGCCGGAGTGGGAAATCGCCGGTTGGAAAACGGTTTTCGAAGTTTTCGGCGAACTCGACTGGCGCCGCGACGATTACCGGGACGCGCGGCGTTACTTCTGGAAGAGCGGCGGACGCGGAACGCTCGACGACTATCTTCTTTATCGGCGCGGAGATAGAGCGCTTAGCGAAGACGAATTTCTCGAATACTTGGAAGGGGACGAATGAGTCAAACCGTTTCCAATACGATCAACGTCGCGGTCAATCTCGAAGGCGCGGACGCCGCCGTCGTCAAAGCGCAAGAGACGGCGCAAGCGCTCGACGCGGTCGCGGAGCGTTCGCAAGCGGTTCAAACGGCGGCGCTTAACGAAGTCTCGGAGGCGCGTTCGCGTTCTAAAGCCGTCTTTGAAGCGGAGAAGAACGCGACCGTCGCGGCGTTCGCGGAAATCGGCGCCGCCGTCGAAGAGGCCGCAAAGCGCGAAACGGCGGCGCTTAACGCGGTCGCCGAAGCGGTCGTCGACGGGGAAAAGAAACGTCGCGACGCGGCGGACGCGAACGTCGAGGCGACGGCGAAACAAACGAAGGCGGTCGTCGAGGCGGCGCGGGCGGAGGAAACGGCGGTCGACGCGGCGGCGAGGGCTCGGCTCGAAAGCGTCGATTCTTGGACGAAAGTTTCGGACGCGGTCGCGTCGGCGTCGGCGAAAGTTCCGCGTTGGGCGAAAGCGCTTGGCGCAACGGTCGACGCGCAAGGGCTCCTCGTCAACTCGCTGGGACGTTGCGTCGCCGGGCTGAACAAGTCGCAAGTCGCGGCGGGGGAATGGGTCGACGAACTCGGAAACGTCCGCGACGCGAACGGCGGTTTCGTCGAGGGCTTGACGAAAATTCAAAAGGCGCTCGGCTTTTTTAAGGACGAGGCGGGGAACGTTCGCGACCGGCTCGGCGAAATCGTCGTCGCCGCGAAGAAAGCGACCGACGCGACCGGCGAGCTGGAAGAGGCGATTCCGGACGACCTTTTCGACGGGCTGGTCGCGGGGCTCGGCGGCGCCGCGCGATGGTTTTCGCAGGTCGGAACGGTTTTAACGACGCTCGACGGCGAGGCGAGCGACGCGGCGCGAACCCTTTCGGCGGTCGCGGCGGGCGTCGAGAATTTCGCGCAAGGGTTCCAATCGGGAAAATCGATTCTGAAATTTTGGGGCGACT
>JAZQAP010000175.1:0-3574 GCA_045545275.1 Thermoguttaceae bacterium
CCGTCCCGCTTGGTCGACGTGCGCCGAAAAACCGCCGTGCGTCGCGGCGACGACCGGCTTGCGATTCTCGACGGCGCGGAAAACTTGCGTCGCGAGGTGCCCGTCCGTCTGCGAACCGTTGCGGAACCAACCGTCGTTCGAAAGGCAAACCAAAACGTCCGGCTCCGCGCCAACGGCGGTCAGTTCGCGGACTTGCTCTTTGACGTAATGCGGAATCGAGCTTTCGAAACAAATATGCGGCGCGAAAAGGAGCGGCTCAACCTGCCCAACCTGCTCTTTTGCCTTATTTGCCCTATTTTTCGTCTTTTGGCCATTCGCGCCGTCTTTTTTATTCCCCTCAATCGCTCCAACTTCAACGCTCTCGCCAACTCCGCCGTTTTCTCCAATATCGCCGTTTTGCGTCCCTTGGACGCGTCGAACGACCGGAAAAACGACCGGCCCGGCGCCGCGTTCGAGCGAAAAATCGGCGCAAACCGCCTACAACGGGAACCAATCGGGGAGCAAATCGGCGCCGGGAATATATTCGCCGCAAATAACGAGCCGCCGCTTCCCGTAAAGCCGGAACGCCGCGAGGTTCGGGTCGTTCGGCGCGGTCGAGGCGGGCGTTTCCCAATCGACGTATTTCCCCCAACTCGCCCCACTTTCCAATTTCGCCGTGTTCGCCATCTTTCCCAATCCGCCTAATCCGCCCGATTCCCCCGCTTCGTTCGCCGGAACCGCCGCGTTAAAGTCGACGTATTTTTCCCCAAGCGCCGCGACGGTCGCCGAATCGAGACGCGGCGCGAAGACGGCGGCGTTAAAAACGGTCGTTTCGTCCCCGGCGTCGACGTCGACGAGAAGCGCGGTCGTCCCCAAAATCGCCGACGCGCCGAGTCGTTCGGTCAAGCGGGCCGCGTCGCGCCGCGACCGGGAAAGGGCCCGCGACTTTTCGGCCCGCGCGATTCGCTCGACTTCCGCCGTCGCGGAAACCGCCGAATTTGCCGATTTTCCCGCGTTTCCCCAATTCTCCGAGATTTTCGAGTTCGCGCCGCCCTCCGAAACCGCCGCATTTCTCCAATTTGCGCCGCTTTCCGAAGCCGCCGCGTTTCCCCCGTTCGCCGGTTCCGCCGCCGTTTTCTCGTCCCAAAAGACGTCGAAGCAACTTTCCGGCCAAACGACGACGTCGAAACCGACCGCGTCGCGCCCCGCCCCCGCCGCCAGCGCCAAATAAGTTTCCGCAACTTGCGTATTTTGCCAATCCGGAACCGGGAAGCGGTACGTCGTTCCGTCCTGCAAGAGCGCGACTCGGCAAGGAACCGCGCCGGACTCAACCGCCGAACGCTCCGCCGCGTCGAAAAATTCGAGTCGCCAAACGCCGAAACCGACGACGGCGCCGAAAATCGCGACCGCCCCGCAAAACGGAAACGCGACGCGCTTCCATTTCGCGCCGTCAAATTTTCGCCGGTTTACGTCGCCCGCCGATTCGCCGTCGTTCGCCCCAAGCGCTCCGTTCGCTTCTTTTGCCTTATTCGCCTCGTTTGCTTCGTTGGTCTTATTTGTCTTATTCGCTTCGTTTATTTTACTTGCGCAACTTCGCGAAACCGCCGCCGCGACCGCCGTCCCAAGGAGCGTTCCGATCGCGACGATCGCCGCGCCGACGCCGTATTCGCCGAACGGTTCGGCAATTTGGATAAATTGGGGAACGTCGTAAACGGAATGCGAAAGCCCCGCGAACGAAAACCCGCCGAGCCCGCGGTTGCGCAACCATTCGACCGCCGTCCAAGCGACCGGCGCCGCCAACCAAAGCGGAAGCCCGAACCGTTTTAACGTTTGCGCCCTTTGCGTTTTTTGCGTTTCTTGCGCAATTTCGCCCAATTGCGTCGTTTGCGCGCCTTGCGTCGTCCGCCGAACTTTTAGCGTTAAAACCGGCGCCGCTTTCCCGACGGTCGCGTTTTCGCCGTTTCGCTCCGTCAAAACCGCTTGCGCCGTTTGCGTTATTTGCGCCGACTCGCCAACTTCCTCAACTTCGCCTCTCGCCTTATCTTCTCTATTTTTTCCATTTTTCTCCGTTAAGAGGTTTCGCGCCCCTTTTTCCCCGGTCAACGCCCGAGTTATCGCGACGAAAAGCGGAAAATAAATCGCCAAATACGCCGACGCGGCCAACCAACCGAGCGTCGTCGCCGGATGCGGGTAAGAAATCCAAACGACCGTCGCCGCCCAAAAGCAAAACGCCGCCGTCCAATATTGCCGGTATTCGCCGCCGAAAAAAGCGCGACCGAGAAACCGCGCCAAACGCCGAGTCAACCGAAACCGCCGTTTTTTCCCTATTTCGCTATTTTTGTTATTTTCGCCATTTTTCGAGTTTTTACCGCTCCGCTTAACGAAAACGCAAAAATCGGGATTGAAAACGGTCGCGGCCCAAACGGCGGGAACGAGAAAAACCGCCCAACCGATCCAAGAAGGCGGCAAAGAAGCCCAATAAAGAAAAAACGACAAAGACGCGGCGACGAACGGCGCTCGACGCCCGACGTTAAATTTCGACGACATTCAAATTTCCTCGAAAGCAAAGATTAACGGCGCCGGTTTCAAAAAGACGCTCCGCCGCGCCGGGGCGAACGACCGTTTCGCCGCCCGTTTCATTCTCTTTCCGACGCGACGCAAAGCGGAGTCGGCGCAAAAACCGGCTCCGCGTCGCGTCAAAATCGGCAAAGTCGACGCTAATTCAACGCCGCGTCGACGTCGGCGGTCGGTTCGTCGACGACGCGAACGCCGAACCGCTCGGCGAAGAGCGCGACCGTCTCCGGTTTCCAAGCGGCGGGCGCGGTCGGGCCGACGAAAACGCGTCGATACCCCAGCCCCAACGCCGCCAAAAACGCCGCCGTCGACGTTTCGTCGAAACAACTGAAGAAGAACGCGACCGGGGAAACGTCGGGCTCGCGGTCGAGTTCGGCGCCCAGTCTTTCGGCGAAACGGAAAACGGCCGCCGCGTCGCAAACGCGCCCCAAGTCGAGCGTTTTCGGCGTTCCGAACGCGGTCGGCGGCGCCGGTTTGCGGTTGAAACGGCATTTCGCGTCCCCGAACGAAACGACCGCCGAATCCGCCGGAATCGCGTCGAAAAGGTTCGCGAAATAATCGCTCCCGCCGTCCGGCGCGTCCTCGCCGCCGACGACGAACACGCGCTTCGTTCGGTCTTGCCGGAACGCTCGCGCCAACTTGTCGATCATTCCGTCGAGCCCGTCGCCGCCGAAACCGACCGCGATCTTTTCGACCGCTCCCTTGCCCCGCGACTCGGCGAAACCGGGCGAGTCGACCGCCGCTCGAATCAGCTCCGCGAAATCGAGTTTGCCGGAAGCGTCGCGCTCCAACGCGGCGACGCCGTCCAACCGGGTCGCGCCGGCGGTAAAAATGTAATCGCGGTACGATTCGTCCGGCATTTCAAGGGGCGTCGACGCGGCGAGAAACGCGCCCGGAAACGCGCCGAATTCCCGACGTTGGACGAGCCAAGACCCGCCGTAATGCCCGGCCAAGCGCTTGAATTTTTTGAACGCCGGGAACGAGTGCGCCGCGATCGCCTCGCCGCGCGTCCAAACGTTCA
>JAZQAP010000176.1:0-6713 GCA_045545275.1 Thermoguttaceae bacterium
GGTAGTTTTCGCCGAGCGTCGTCGCTAAAGCCCCGGACAAGCCGACGGCGTTCGACCAAGGAACGACCGGTTCGAGGTCTTGCGCCGAGCGAAGAACGAGCGCGCCGAAAATTTTAACGTTGGGGTCGCCGACCGGGATTCGGACGACTTTTTCGGAGGTTTCCGTCGCGTTTTCGAGCGTTTCGCCGTCGGAAGCGTCGTTTTCGGACGAACCGGCGCGAAAGAAGCGGAGGTCGTAACCGGCGACTTTTCGGAAGACGCGGAGCGTTTCCGGGAGGCTTCCGACGAACGGGACGTCGTTGGGATCGCACCATTTCTTTTTGACGGGGAAATCGCGAAAAGATCGGTCGCTAAAATTTTCGGGATTCATAAACTGGTCCGTTGCGGTTCCGCGGGTCGACGCTTGCGCGTCCGCGTTTCGGTTCGAGTCGGCGTCGAACGTCGAGCGATTCGAACGAGGTTGAAACGCCGTTAAAACAAAGGGGCGACGGGCGCGTCGCGGCGTCGGCGTTTTCGCGCATATATACGTATATAATATATTGACAAAAACGCCGTGAAGCGCGTTGAGCGGGCCGATCGCCGGCGGGCGGAGCGGCTTCGTCGACGGGCGGGAGCGCGAAGGGCGAAAATTCGGAGAGTCGGCGAATTCTCGAGCTTGCCTACCGGCGTTCGACGAAGTTTAGAACCGCGCGGGGCGATTCGCGGGCTCCGTTTCTTTTTTTCACTTTGCTAGAATCGTCAGAACGCGAGAAAAATAAAATCAAAAGCGATTTCGACAAGGTTTTTCCGGTCGCTCCGGTTGCAACGCTCGACGCGTTTTTTTGGGGCGAAAAAAAAGGTTTGCGACGGCGGTTGGTTAAAGTCGGCGCGAAGAAGGGGGCGCGAGGCGGCGGCGCGACCGGTTGAAGGGATTGCGACGGTTGGCGGGGCGCGGCGTCCGCGTCGAGTTTTTCGCGAATAAAAAAAAGACGGAAACGGAGGAAAGAAAACGGGCGTTTAAACGATAGAATCGGCTCAATCGCCCGAATTGAGAAAAATTTTTCAAAAAAAGGGAGGGGGGGCGTTCCAAATTGCGCTTCTTCGGATTATTATTAGAATATAGACGAACCGCCGTTTCGGCGTCGCCGGAAAAACGACTTTGGAGCGGCGCGCGTTGGAGCGTTGGTCGCCCTTGGAGGCGAGCGCGTTTCGAACGGCGTCGGGCGTTTTCGTCGTTGAAGAACGTCGAACGGATTGAATAGAAGGATTTCGAATGAAACGACATTTCGCGATTGGCTTGATTTTTTGTCTTATGAGCGTTTGCGTCGCCGCGAACGCGACGGCGGCCGGGATCGCCAAATCCCGCCTAGTCGCGGAAAGGGACGCGCAGGCGGCCGGGCTGACTCGCGCTTGGTTCGCGCAAGCGACGCTCGATCGAGACCGCGAGGAAGTAACGAGCGCGACGCTTCAAGACGGCGTCGTCTTTATTACGACGAACGGCGGCGTTCTCCAAGCGCTCGACGCGGAGAACGGAACGACTCTTTGGACCGTTAACGTCGGCCAAGGCTACTTGACGGCGCCGGCGATCAACAGCAAGGTCGTCGCCGTCCTTTGCGGAACGCGTCTCGTCGTTTACGACCGTTTTAGCGGCAAACTTCTCGACGAAACCGAAGTGTTCGGACAACCGTCGGCGTCGCCGGTCGCGACCGAGCGCGAAGTTTACGTTCCGGTCTTTGGGGAACGCGTGTACGCTTACCCGTTGAAACGTCGCGAAACGGAGCGTCCCGAGGCGCAAAAGACTCTCGAGGCGATGTTGGCGGCGACGAAAGATTCGAAAATGGCCGATGAAATGAAGGCCGAACTCGAAGCGGATTACGTCGCGAACGGATCGAATCAATATTTGCTTGAGCCGCTCGACGAAGCGCGTCCGGTTCAGTGTCCGTCGTTGGGCGTCGCGAGCGTCGCGCCGGTTTTGGGAACGCAGTCTTACGGCGTCGACCGCGTGATTTGGACGACCGACCAAGGTTGGCTTTTGATCGGCGAATTGCAACGCGAAGCGGTCAACAATCCGTTGCAGCTCCTGTATAAATTGCAAGCGACGCCGCAAGTCGCCTACATGAACGAATCGCGATACGGGAATCGTTTCTTGGCGCCGCGCGACGACGTCTCTTGCGCGCCGTTTTACGTCGCTCAAGACGTTTCGGCGCAGAATATGGCGCTGGAACCGGCGCGCCGCAAGGGCGGGCTCGCGATCGTCGGAACCGATTCCGGAAACGTTTTCGCGATCAACGACGCCAACGGCAAGGTGCGCTGGACGTATTTGACGCAAAATCCGGTGCGCGAACGCGTCGCCGCGTTCAAGGCTCCGAACGCGTCGGAACCGGCTTACGACGTTTACGTTCCGGTCGACTCCGGCGATTTCTTCGCGCTCGACCTGAAAACCGGCTTGGAAAATTGGCGAGCCGCCGGCGTTAAACGCTTGATTTCCGCTTCCGCGACGCGTCTTTACGTCTTCGATCAACTCGACCGTTTGGCGGTTTTGGATCGTAAAAACGGCGCTCGTTTGAAGACGCTGACGCTTGCGCCGACGAAGTTCCAAATTTTCAATCAAGAAACGGATCGCGTTTACTTGGTTTCCGGCGACGGTTTGGTTCAATGCTTGCGCGAAACGCAGCAAGAAGAGCCGTTGCTCCATCGCGACGAAACTTGCGCCGACGTCGCCGCGCGTTTGGCGAAGGCGATCGAAACCGGTTCCGAAGACGAGGAGAGCGCCGCTCCGAAACAAGCGGACGCCGCGCCGGCCGCGGGCGAAACGCTCCCGGCGGCGACCGGCGAAACCGACGACGAAGACCCGTTCGCCGACGACGATAGCGCGGCGGAAGGCGAAACCGACGACGAAGACCCGTTCGCCGACGATAGCGCGGCGAAAGACGAAACCGACGACGAAGACCCGTTCGCCGACGATAGCGCGGCGGAAGACGAAACCGACGACGCGGCGGACGAAGACGATCCGTTTGGCGGCGACGATGAAATTTTCTGATTCGCGCTAGTTCGCAAGGTGAAACGCTAAAACGCGTCGACGCTTCAAACGTCGGCGCGTTTTTTGTTTTCTTAGAAGCGGAAGAAAGTCGGCGGACGGTAAAAAGACGGCGCGCTCGCCGAATCGTTAAAAGATAAAAACCGAGAAAAACGACGAGAGAACGAAGCGAAGAAAAACGTTCGCTTTCGAGCGTTCCAAAAACAAAGCGCGCGGAAACGAACGTTTTAGCTCTTGGGCTTAACTTTTGGTCGAACTTTTTGATTTGAGTTTGGGGCTTAACTTCTCGACCGCGTTAAGGAGCGCTCCATGCGCTCGATCGCGTCCGAAACGACGAACGCGACGGAACCGTTCTCCATCGACGCGTTCGCTTTGAGGAGTTGGTCGACTTTTTTTTGCGCCGAAAGAACCGCGCTGTGTCGCCGTCCGCCAAAGTAAGCGCCGATTTCGGCCAACGCGGAACGGGTGTGTTTGCGCGCCAACCACATCGCGAGCGCTCGCGGGTCGGCGCAACGTTTCGAGCGCGATTTCGATTTCAGTTCTTCGTCGTCGAGACCGAACGTTTCTCGAACGACGCGTTCGACGTCTTCCAATTTGATCGGACGAACGTTCGAGGCGATCAAGTCGGCGAGCGCTTCTTGCGCAAACGGCACGTCGATCGGCGCCCCGGTCGTCAAGTGCGCGACGTAAAGGCGGTTCAGCGCGCCGGAAAGTTGGCGGGCGTGCGTCGTGAAGCGCGAAACGACGAAGCGGCAAACCTCGTCGGAGAGCGCGATTCGGCGTTCGAGCGCCATTTGACGCAAAATTTGCGACAACATTTCGCGTTCCGGCGGCCCGATTTGGCAAACGAAACCGCCCTGAAGGCGCGTCGTCAGTTCGCCGCTTAATTTGGTCAATTCGACAAGCGGACGATTCGCGGAAAAAACGAGTTGCACGTTCCGTTGACGCAACATGTCGACGACGCTGAGCAATTCGATTTGAGTCGTCGTTTTTCCCTCGAGGAAATGCAGGTCGTCGATCGCGAGGAGCGAAATGTTGCGAAAGCGGTCGCGGAAGGGCGTCGAATCGCCGCGCAAACTTTGAATGAACGCGGTGGTGAACTGTTCCGCCGTCATATATAGCGCGGGTTTTCGGTTTGGATAGCGCCCGTAGCGTTCGCAGATTCCTTCCAAAAGATGCGTTTTACCGACGCTGGTCGGCCCGCCGACAAAGATCGGGTTCATTGCGCCCGGTTGAAGGATCGCGACGTCGGCGATTTTGCGCGCCAATTGGTTGGAAAAGCCTTCGACGAACGTGTCGAGCGACGCCAAGCGAACGGACGCGGCGCCGGTCGCGACGCGCGCCTGCGGTTTCGGCGCTTTCACGATGTTGAAACCGTTTGCGTCGCGCAACACTTCGGCGTCGAGCGTTTCGGCGGCGTCGGCGTTCGAGAAGAGCGGCGTTTTCGGTTTGCGACCGCGTTTTTGCGGAGCGTTCGGCGGCGTCGCGGCGGCGAAATCGGCGGAACCGGTCGTCCAAACGGCGCGTTCCGATTCGGAAAGATTCCAAGCGTTCGGCGTCGTCGGAACGAGGGCTTGCGTCGTCGACGACGCGTTGGAGAACGGCGTTTGCGGCGGAAGCGGATTCTTGCGCGGACGACCGCGACCGCGTTTTGGCGCCGGAAGATTCGGCGACGAATCGGCGGGAAGCGGCGGAGTCGAGCCGGTCGTCGGAACGAGCGAACCGAGGAAGTTTTGCGAAGGCGCGCCGTTTAGGTAAGTCGCGAAATTAGGAGAAACCGGGACGTTGGACGTCGGCGGTTCCGGACGCGGCGTCGACGCTCGAAAAACGTCGGCGTCGAACGCGAAATCGCCGGAAGCGCTCCGTTCGGGAGAGCGTTCGAAAAAGGTCGACGGCGTTTCGAGCGAGCGTTCCGAGGCTTCCGGAAGCGGATTTTTGCGAGGACGACCCCGTTTTTTCGCCGGTTGGGGCGCGAATTGCGACGGCGTCGCCGTTTCGTTCGCCGTCGGGAAGGGGAACGCGGACGTTTGCGGCGCTTGACCGGGCGTCGGGAAAACCGCGACGGGCGTTTCGAACGCTTGATTTTGCGGCTTATTTTGCGTCGGGAAGGCGGCGGGCGCGGGCGTTTCGTCGCAACAAATTTCAATCGGCAACTCGACGCCGGCGACGTCGACGCAAACCTTTTGCAGTTCGTGTTGGAAAGACGAACGGATGAACGCGCGCAAAAATTCGTTTTCGACGCGGATAATCAGTCCGGACGGCGACGCCGAGAAGCGCGCTCCGGCAAACCAATAAGAGAAGCGACGTTCCCCGATTCGGTTGAGCAACGCTTGGCGAAAGATTTCGTCGACGTTCATTTCTCGTTCTGTTGGCATTCGTGCGACCGAAAA
Source organism: Thermoguttaceae bacterium (assembly GCA_045545275.1). Taxonomy (GTDB): domain Bacteria; phylum Planctomycetota; class Planctomycetia; order Pirellulales; family Thermoguttaceae; genus RUG369. Next base: position 5,407 of record JAZQAP010000176.1, read on the forward strand.
AAAAGCCCGACGGCGGGCCGTTGGCGGCGTTCGACGCGTTCCGTCGACGGCGGCGACGCGGAGTTCGTCGTTAAAGTGTTCGTTTAGGCGCGCCGAAAAGTTGACGCCGTTTATCTAGTTTATCTGTTTTAAACGGAAAACAAACGACGCGTTCCGAAGCGGGGGAACGCGACGCGGCGACGTCGGCGGCGACAAAAATAAAAAACGAGCGCGAAGACAAGTCGGACGGCGAAACGGAACGCCGTCTGCAAAGGCCTATTTACTTTATCGGCGTCGGCGCGAAAAAAACGCCGAATTATTTGCCTTCGACAATTAAATTTTACAAACACGCTCCCAAAAGTCAAACGGCTCTTTGGTTCGGCGCGCGTTTTTGCCGAGTTTTTTTGCAAGTATAATCGGTATTTTGGAAAAGGGAAAGCGCGATTTCGCTATTTTTACCGTCGATTTGCTCAAGTTTCGCCGCCGATTTTCCGCGTCGACGGCGATAAAAAACGGTTTCTAGCGGTTGGAACGGTTGGAGGGAAAAAGCGTTCGCTCGCGCCGAACCGCTTGAGCGCGTCGAAAAAACGCGTTCAAACGGCGGGAAACGTTAGAATGGAGAAAATAGCGAAACGGACGAAAGGCGGAGCCGTTTATCGGGCCGTCGTCGGAAACGCTCGCGGGATAATGTAATAACCGCGCGGCGTCGCGACCGAGTCCAAGGCTTTTTCGAGCGGTTCGCTTCGTTTGGTCAACGCGGAGAGGCCGAGCGCGGACGTCCAGCTTTCAAGCTCTTCGTATCGAACGACTTCGGCCGTCTCTTGCGTTACACCCGCCGCTTCGATCGCCGCGTCGATCGCGTCGTCGAGGAAGCCGATTTCGTCGATTAAACGAAGGTCTTTCGCTTGTTTCGCGGTGTAAATTCGACCGTCGGCGACGCGGCGGAGTTCGGCGTCGCGTTCTTCGGCGACCGCGGTTTCGGCGGTTTCCGAACTTTCGCCGTTTTCTTTATTTTCCGTATTTTCGCCGTTTTCGCCGCGATACCAAGGCCGTCCGGCGCGAACGACGTCGAGGAATTGTTCGTAACTTTCGTCGACGAGCGCTTGCCAAACGGCGGTTTCTTCCGGCGTCGGCTTCTTCATAAAGTCGCCCATTCCCTTCATCGGGCCGCTAACGACCGGAGTCGACGCGACGCCGACTTTTTCGCAAAGCTCCGACGCGTCGTACATCGAGACGATGACGCCGATGGAGCCGGGCAGCGTCGAGCGTTCCGCGAAGATTCGGTCGGCCGCCGTCGCAATGTAGTAACCGCCGCTCGCCGCGACGTC
>JAZQAP010000177.1:0-2999 GCA_045545275.1 Thermoguttaceae bacterium
GCGGTTTTGCCCAAGCGCGAGTGTCCGGCGACGATCGCTTTCGTCGCGTCGATTTCCGGGAGCGTTTCGAGGCAGTCGAGCGCGCGGGAAAGCGCCCAAGCCCAAGCGGCGATCGAGGCGGTTTCGTCGCCGGAATCGGAACGCTCGCCGAAGAGCGGGTGAACGCCGTTTTTGAAACCGTCGTCGAAGTCCGCGTCGACCTCTTCGTAACAAAGCGTCGCGACGGCGTAACCGCGGGAGACGACGCGGTCGAACGACCAACGCCCTTTGACGTGTCCGCGCGTTTCCTCCGGCGTTTTGCCCGCGTTCCAAAAATGCCCGGCGATTTCGAACGCGCGGACGCCCGGGTCGTCGGTCGTCGCCCAGTTCCCTTCGAAGTTCGGCATTAGGAAGACCGGGGCCGGGCCCTTGCGATCGTTCGGGAAGTAAAGGAGGAGGTCGGCTTTCGGCGTTTGGTTCGGCGCGTCGAAGTAAATGCGGATTTCTTTGCGAGTCGCTTTCCCGCCGAGCGCGTTCGAATCGGACGTCAGCTCTTCGAACTTGATTTTTTCCGGCGCGACGGACGGACGTTTGCCGAACATTTCGCGGGCGAAGAGGTCGAGCAGCTCCGGACGGCGTTTATCGCGCCAATCGTCGGCGGTCGCGATCTTCGTTCCGTCGGCGGCGACGAGCGGGTCGGGGAGTTCAAACTTCGGGACTTTCGCCTCGTCGTAATTCGGCGCGGGAATATTTTGAGCGAAGGCGGACGAACCGGCGAAAAGGAACGTCGCGGCGGTCGCGGCGAACGTCGAACGAGTAAAACGGCGTAAAACGGCGGACATAGGCAAACCTTTCGTCGCGTTCCGGCGATTTCGGGCGATTTTTCGGGAAGTCGCGAAAAATTTCCGAAATTTTCGGGCGCGGTTTTCTTGAAAAAACGTTGGCTTTTCGGGCGGAAATCGGGTATAATGGGCGCGTCGACCCGGCGACGACCGTCGAAACGTCGAAAAATCGGCGACGTCGGCGTCGGAGGCGCGATTCCGCTTCGAACGTCCGTTATTTTAACGCGAGCGGCGGGAAAAATCAATCGAAAGACGCGATTTTTACCGAGATTTTGTCGTTTTATTAATGTCGGCGAAAGCGGCGGCGAGAAGAAGGGCGAAAAACGGCGGCGCGAGCGGCAAACCTTCCCGGTTCGGGGCGGTTAGCGATTGATTCGCGAGTCGGCTCGACCCGGTTGGGGCGGTTTTCGGTCGATTCGCGAGTCGGCTCAACCGGGTTGGGAGCGGTTGGCGGTCGATTTTCGAGTCGGTTCGACCCGGTTCGCGGTTGGCGAACGCGAGAAAAGCGGGCGCTTGGCGTCGGCGACCGTTGGAGAACGCGAAAAAACGGCGGCGCGAAAGCGTCGGTGAAAAGAAATAACGAAACGAAAAAGGAGAAAACGGAATGCAATTTCGGCAATTGGGCTCGACCGAAATCGAAGCGTCGGCGATCGCGCTCGGAACTTGGGCGATCGGCGGCTGGATGTGGGGCGGCGCCGACGAAAACGCGGCGATTCGAACGATTCAAACCGCGCTCGACGCCGGGATAACGACCGTCGACACCGCGCCGATATACGGGTTCGGCCGCTCCGAGGAAATCGTCGGGCGGGCGATTCGCGGGCGCCGTCGCGACTCGATCGTCGTCGCGAGCAAATGCGGGATTCCTTGGGATACGAAGCCGTTTCCGCCCGGCGTCGGCGAGTTTCACTGCTTCGCGGACGACGTCGGATTGAGCGCGGAACCGTCGAAATATTACTTGCAACGGTGTTTGCGCCCGGACGTAATTCGGCGCGGCGTCGAGGATTCGTTGCGACGGCTCGGAACCGACTGTATCGATTTGATGCAAATTCATCACGTCGGCGACGCGACGACGCCGGTCGCGGACGCGGTCGGTATTTTGGAGGATTTGCGTTGGGAGGGCAAGATTCGCGCCGTCGGAATTTCGAACGCGACCCGCTCGCAACTCGACGAATATTGCGCCGCCGGGCAAATCGACGTCGCGCAGGAGCGGTTTTCGGCGCTCGACCGAACGGTCGAGAAGAACGGCGTTTTGGACGCTTGCCGGGAGCGCGGCGTTTCGTTCTTGGCGTATTCGCCGCTCGAAAACGGGCTTTTGACGGGCCGACTCGACCCGGAGCGCGTTTACGGCGAGGGGGATTTCCGCGCCGACGACCCGAGATTCGCGAAGGCGAACGTCGAACGGGTCAACGCGGCGCTGGCGGAGGCGGCGGGGATCGCGAAGCGGCTCGACCTGAACGTTTCGCAACTGGCCGCCGCTTGGGTCGCGTCGCGGTACGAGCGGGCGGTCGTTCTTTGGGGCGCGCGGACGCCGGAGCAAGCGCTCGAAGCCGCCGGCGCCGGGGACGCGAAACTGAGCGCCGACGATTTTGAAGAGTTCGACGCGATTTTGGACGATTTTGGCGTTAAATTCGATTGACGACGCCGGTTTTGCCGATTTTAACGAGTCGGCGTAAAGGCGAAAAGGCGTTGAAAGCGCGTTCCTTGACCGGGACGCGCTTTTTTTGTCGACGGCCGACGCGGATTTTGCCGGTTTCAGTTGTTTTGGCTGTTTTGGCTGTTTTGGCTGTTTTGGCGGGCGCGCCGGGGGTAAAAAGCGTTCGAGCCGGTTTTGGCGGTCGCGTTGGAACGGAAAACGCCGGTTTTGTCGACTTTAACGGTCGGCGTCGAGGAAGCGGCGCAATTCGGCGCGGGGTTCGTCCGGAAGTTTGCGGTCGAGACGGGGCGTCTTCGCGTCGAGTTCGAGCGCGATTTCCGCTTTTCGGCGTTGCGTTTGCGAAGACGTTGCCGGTTTTGTTGATTTTAACGGGCGGCGTCGAGGAAGCGTCGCAAGTCGGCGCGGGTTTCACCCGGGAGTTTGCGGTCGAGACGGGGCGTTTTCGCGTCGAGTTCGAGCGCGATTTCCGCTTCTCGGCGTTGCGTTTGCGAAGACGTTGCCGGTTTTGTTGATTTTAACGGGCG
>JAZQAP010000178.1:0-1731 GCA_045545275.1 Thermoguttaceae bacterium
CCTTGCGCTCGCGGCGAACCGGCTTCCGCTCCGGCGAGCGCGTAAAGGAACGCGCATTTCGCGACCGTCGCGGGGTATTCGTCCGGCGTTTTCGACTTTAGGTCGTCTTTGGTAATTCCGTTGCGACGTCCGACTTCGGCGACGAAACCGCTCGGCGCAAAATCCGGAACGGCGTAATTTTCAATATAACGAGCGAGGCTCGCGGCCGCGTCGCCGTTCCCTTGCGCCGCCGCTTCGGCGAGGAAATAGGCGCCCGCGCCCAGTTCGCGGAGGAGACCGCGGCAAGGTCGCGGCTTCAGTTGTTCGCGCCAAAACGGCGAACGAGCGAAAGCGGAAAGCGGTTCGGCGTAATCGGCGCGGTATTGAGCGGGCTTTTCGCGCTTCGCGTCGTCGGCGAGGGCGCGGTGCAACTCCGCCAAATAGCGGAAGTTCGGATCGGCCGTTTTTTCGGCGCGAGCGAGCGCGGCGTAGAGTTCGGTCGAGGAAACCGATTTCGGGTAGTCGGCGGGCGTTTGACCTTCCGCGAGCGCCGGGAGTTTCGCGGAGGCGGCGACCGCGTCGTCGCGGAAGGGCGCGTCGACTCCGGCGAGGAGCCAAAAGAACGCCGATTCGCCGATTAGGTAGTCGCCGAGCGCGGCGTAATACTCCGCTTCGCCTTGCGCTTTCGCCGTTCGGATTTTGGCGACCGCGTCGGAGACGAAGGTTTGCCGTTCTTCGGTCGAATGTCCGAAAAAGAGACGGTCGGCTTCGTCTTGGTAAAGCGTTTCGACGTCGACGGCGGCGATCGGGTCGTTCGGCGCGACGGTCGGGGGAACGGGCTTTTGCGGAAGAGCCGGAAGCGTCGCGAAAAGCCGGCGCGCCCTTTGGCGAACGACGGAGGTTTCTTCGTCGGACGCCGGAGCGTCGGTTTTTTCGACGTCCGGGCGCAGGCGAACGGTCGCGAACGACGCGGCGCCCAACGACGCGACGAGGCAAACGATCGCGGCGCGACGGCCCCAAGTTCCGAAGCGTCCCAACGTCTCGACGCGGCGTCGCAACGAGCGGAACGTCGGCGAAAAACCGACGGCGCCGAACGCTTGCTCGACGAACGGACGGCGACCGGCGATTTCGCAAAGAGTGAGCGCGTATTCGGCGGCGGAGTTCGGGCTCGTCAGCGCGGAAGAACCGAGCGCGATCTCGTCGCAAGCCTCCTCGCGAGTCGCGTAAAACGACCGGGCCGCCAACCAAAAGAGCGGGTTGAACCAATGCGTCGCGAGGACGACGAACGCGAGGAAACCGGTCGCCGCGTCGCCGCGTTTGAAGTGGCCCAGCTCGTGAAGCAAAATGTGCGTCAGCCGCTCTTCGGAGAGAGCGTCGAGGTATTCGCTCGGCACGAGAACGACGGCGCGGCTCCAACCGAGGAGCGCCGGGGAAGAAAGGTCGGTCGTCGTCGCTAAACGCGGCGGCGCGGCGATTTCGAGCGAGTCGGCGCAGCGGCGATAAAGCGCTAAAACCGCGTCGTCGTCGACCGGCGCCGAGAGGCGAACCCAACGTCGGCAAACGCGCGCCGAGCGGACGAGGTAAAGCGCCGCGACGACGAGACCGAGCGCCCAAATCGCGACCGAAACGAGCGCCGCGACTTCAAAAAAATCGAACCAACCGGAGCGAGCGTCGACGGTTCGCGGCGGCGCGGCGACCGATTCGGACGACTCTTCGAAGGGAACGCTTGGCGTTTCGGCGTTTTCAAGCGAC
>JAZQAP010000179.1:0-2336 GCA_045545275.1 Thermoguttaceae bacterium
AATTTTCCGCTTTCATGCGAAAAAGCGCCGGTTTGCGCGCTCCCCTGCTTGCGAAGAACGAAAAAAAATGGAAAATGAATAGAATTGGCGCGGGAAATTTTTCTCGGCGATTCGTCGGCTTCCAAAATCGACGGGCGTCGTCGCGACGGAACGCGAGCCGCGCGGTTGGTTTTCGCTTGGTCGGGCGCCGTCCTAAGCTCCGCTTTCCGACGGCGACGCCGTTTCGAACGGTCGTCGCTCGGAGACGGCGAGGAGAAAATAGAAGGCGGGCCGCGCGTCGGGAAAAGCCGCGTCGAGCGAAACGAGTTTTTCGACGTCGAGAGCAAAAACGATCGTAACGATTGAAAATACGAAAAAAGAATAATGAGACTAAAAATCAACCGAATGGATCTTCCGCTCAAACATGTGATGACCGTTTTTCGAGGAACGATCAGCGTGATTCGAACGGTCGTCGTCGAACTGGAACAGGACGGTTTGAGGGGATACGGCGAAGCGTACGAAGATCAACATTGGGGGATCTCCATCGAGAGTATGGAGCGTTCGCTTGAAATGTGTCGCGAAAAAATGGGGAAATACGCCTTGGCCGACCCTTACGCGTTCGGGCGTTTTGTCGCTCCGCTCATGCGCGACAATCCGGCCGCCGCGTCGGCGCTCGAAATGGCCGCCTGCGACCTTTGGGGCAAGTTGCGCAACCAACCCCTTTGGCGCGTTTGGCGAACGGATCCGCGCCGTCTTCCGATTTCGAGTTATACGCTCGGTCTCGATTCGCTTTATCGCATTTTGGAAAAATTCAACGAACAGCCCGACTGGCCGCTTTACCGCGTCAAACTCGGCTCGCACGAGGACATGACGATTTTGCGGGAATTGCGCAAGCGAACGAACGCGCCGTTTCGCATCGACGTTAACGGCTGCTGGACGTCGCAGCAGGCGCTCGAATATTTGGACGAGTTGAAAACGTTAAATATCGAGTTGATCGAACAACCGCTTCATCCGGACGATTGGGACGGTATGCGCGCCTTTAAGGAAAAGTGCCCCTTCCCGGTGATCGCCGACGAGAGTTGCCGCTGCGAGGAAGATTTGGAAAAGTGCGTCGGCTTTTTCGACGGCGTCAACCTGAAACCGGTGAAATTCGGCGGTTTGAATCCGACGCGGCGCGCTCTCGAAAAAGCGAAAGCGCTCGGCTTTAAAACGATGATCGGCAATACGATCGAATCGTCGATCGCCGCGAGCGCGACGGCTCAGTTCGCGCCGCAGCTCGATTACGTCTACCTCGACGGGCCGTTGCTCGTCGATAAAAAGATCGGATACGGCGTCCAGCTCGACCGCGGGCGCATCGTGTTGCCGCGCGAAAACGGCACCGGCTTCAGTTTTCACGCGCATTGAGCGAAGTTGGGTAAAATACGTCGACAAGGCGGGCGGGACGCCGGATTTTGACGTCGTCGAGCGAAGTTGGATAAAATATTCCGACGAACGAAACAAGCGAAACGGCGACAAGCGGCGACCGCGTCGCGGGGGCCGACGGTCGGGACGTTAAAATAGCGGGTTTAGGACGATAAGAAAAACGAGCGAGCGAAAATGGCGGCGCAAAAAAGGACGCGGTTGTACAGTCGACGCGGCGATTTGGGCGAAACGGGGCTATTGTACGGGCCCCGGGTCGGGAAAGATCATCGGCGAATCGAGCTGACCGGAACGCTCGACGAATTGAGCGCTTGGCTCGGTTGGGCGCGCGCCGAAGGACTCGACCCGCGAGTCGACGCGGTTTTAGACGACTTGCAGCGGGCGATTTTCGACGTCGGCGCCGAGGTCGCGACGTTGACGCCGGCGAAGTTTAACGTCAAAACGGTCGGCGACGCGGAGGTGAAGGCGTTGGAACAAACGATCGACGCTTGGGACGCGCGAGTCGAGCCGCGACGCGGGTTTGTCGCTCCCGGCGGAACGAAGTCGGCGGCGGCGTTGCACGTCGCGCGGACGATTTGCCGTCGAGCGGAGCGTCGAGCGACCGCGCTGTTGCGGTTCGACGAGACCTTTTCGCCGCGCGTCGTCGCTTGGTTGAACCGCGTCGGCGACTTGCTCTTTGTTTTGGCGCGGTTCGAAAACGCTCGGGCCGGACGGCGAGGCGAACGGTTCGCCGACGAAACGCCGTCGCTTTGTTGAACCGCGTCGGCGACCTGCTCTTTGTTTTGGCGCGTTTCGAGAACGTTCGGGCCGGACGACGAGGCGAACGGTTCGCCGACGAAACGCCGTCGCTTTGTTGAACCGCGTCGGCGACTTGCTCTTTGTTTTGGCGCGTTTCGAGAACGCTCGGGCCGGGCGGCGAGGCGAACAAGTCGGAGGCC
>JAZQAP010000180.1:0-8795 GCA_045545275.1 Thermoguttaceae bacterium
AAGTCGGAGGCCAAGCGGTCTAAGGAAGACAAAAGCTCCTGACAACTCCTTGGCTCACAGAACGACATGGCTACGATCCGACTTCGTCGCGAGTTTCGACCTAGCGCAGGCTCAATCCTTCTCCGCCGCCGTTAAAGGGAAAAAAGTTTCCTTCGCCGACCGCGTCAAAGAAGAGAAAAGCGAGAAAAGCGGCGCTTCCTTCGCCGACCGCGTCTCGAAAGGCGCGCGCTCTTTAATGCCCGTCGACAAACCGACGTTTTCGCTCGACGTTACCGCCGTCGACGACTCTTCGACCGAATTGGTCAACGTCGATATGGATCGCGCCGACAAGATTTACCATTTGGGCGACTACGTGCAAATTTCGGTAACGTCCACCGTCGACGGCTACCTTTACCTTTTCAGCGTCGACAGCAAAGGAAAACCGATTCTCCTGCTGCCGAACAAGCGTTGCGCCGACAACAAAATCGCCGCGAAGAAAACGCAAGTTTATCCGACGGACGACATGAACTTTAACTTGGAAATCGTTCAAGGCGACGGTACGTTCGGCAAGGAAAAGGTCGTCGCTTACGTTACCGAAAAGCCGCTCCGTTCGTTGAAGAACGTCGAGCTCGGCGCGGTCGGCACGGCCCTGCGAGGCGACGAAGCGGACGAAATCCTCGAGGAATTGGGCGCGTTGGTTAAGCAAAACGTCGAGAACCGCAAAGGCGGGATCGACGTTACGGCGAGAGAACGAACGTCGAACGCGGCGAGCGTCGTAACCGTCGGCGAATGCGTCTACACGACCGTCGGCGAACGTCGCGAAACCGCGCAAGGGCAAAGCGTTAAAAAAGCGAAACGCATCGTTTTCAGCGTCGGTTTGAACGAATATAAAGACAAACGCGTTCCGACCTTGAGCCTTTGCGTCAACGACGCGAACGCCTTCGCCGAGATCGCGCAAGACCGCATGGGCGTCGCCGCCGACGCCTACTGCGTCTTGACGAACGAGGAAGCGAACCTCGCGACCGTCCGCAACGCGATCTGCAACGTGTTGCCGGAAATGACCGAAGCGGGCGACGAAATTTTTATTTATTGGAGCGGACACGGCGGGCGCATGGCGACCGAAATGAACGCTAAAAACGACGCGTACCTCATTACTTACGACGGCGACCTCGACAATCCGGTCGAAACGATGCTGACCGAAGACATGTTCGGCAAATGGATTCAAAACTCCTTGAAGGGCCGTCGCGTAATGCTCTTCGTCGACGCTTGCCACTCCGGCGGGTTGCTCGAAAACGGAGGAAGCAAAGGTTTCGCGACCGACGTCTTCGCGCGTTCGAAGTCGATCGGCGGCGACGGCGTCTACGTCTTGGCTTCGTCCTGCGTCGAACAATTCTCCTACGAAGCGCGCGGCGACGTTACCCTGAGCGTCATGACCTATTTCCTCGTCGACGCGATTAAAAAAGGCGATTCGACGTTGACGCACAGCCAATTGAAAGGGCTCGTGCAAAGCAAAACGCAAGATTACGTCGACGGCGAGTACGACGCGGAGCAAACGGTCGTCGATTACGACGGTCTGCGCCCGGTCGCGCGGCTGATTCGCGACTAAGGCGGCGAGCGCTCCTTGCGCGTCGAGGAAAAAGCGCGGATTTTTCCGATTGGGGCGATCCGCGCTTATTTTTTGGATTGGCGACAAATATTCGAACTTTTCGCGGCGAAAACGTCGAACGACGCGCGAAAGTTTTAAGGAAATAAGACGATGAAAACGAAAAAATGGAGAAAGGGCGCGTCGGCGTTGATTCTTGCGTTGGGATTTACCGCGTTCGCCGACGTCGCCGACGCTCAATTTAAGGTGCCGATTTTAAATCGCGGCGCCGCCTCTCGCGCGGAAGAAAACGACGAGCGACCCGCGCCGACCAACCGACGGAAAAACGCGACGCGCGTCCAGGCGGAGCGCTTTTGGCGCGAAGTCGCGGGCGAAGCGACGCGAGCCGAAGAGTCGACCGGAAAACGTTATCTCGTGAATTTTATCGCGACGTCGTATTACGATTACGAGGCGAATAAGGAAGTCGCGGAACCTCTGCTTCCTTACGTCGTCGGCTCCTATTGCGTTTCGACGTTGGCGCTGAATTGGTGCGACGTCGACGAAACGATCACGATTTCCGGCAAATACTTGAACAAAAAACAAATCGACAAAGTTTTCGACATTCTCGCGGAAAAAACGGAGCCGAACGACGAAATCTTCGTCTATTGGAACGGACACGCCGGGCCCGTCGCGTTTAAGGACGCCGACGGCGCCGTTACGCGTTACGATTTGGGCGTCAAAGACGAAGCCGACGGGTGCGACGAATCTTTGAGCCTTTACGAATGCCTCAAACCCGTTCGCAACCTCGAAGAAGCGCGCGAGCAAAGAATGATCGACGACGATCTCGCGACGAACTTTAAAAAACTGAACGGACGGCGCGTAACGGCGTTCTTCGAAGTCTGCCACGCCGCCGGGTTGGCGAATCCCGAGAATCTGCAAGTTACCGGACGTCCGCGAACGCTTCAAAACGGCGCGTCGCGATATTCGGACGGGCCCGAGTTGCCCTGCGTCGACACGTGGGAAAAGTTGAAGTCGGAAGCCGATTCGACGGGCGAGTGGCTGTCGGCGGAAAACGCGCAAGCCGCGTTGCAATTTATTTCGTGGGAGCTCCGAGTGGACGAAAACGGGATCGCGACGCCGGTCGAGAGCGACGACGCGACCGAGGAAAACGAAGAGGAAAACGACGACGCGACCGAAGAAAACGAAGAGAGCGACGACGCGTCGCTGCGTTCCGGCGCCCAATTGTTCGACGTTCTGAACGAGCGAGCGAAACGGGGCGGCAAGGGCGTTAAGAGAGCGAAAGCGGAGGAAATCGGGCCGAGTCTCGACTTGTCGACCGATACGCTCGACCGTTTGGCGGTCGCGTTTACCTGTTTGGAAAACGAAACGTCCCGCGCCGGTCTTTGCACGATTAGCGACGGCCGACTGGGGATGCGTATCGTCAACCCCGGCGCTTTCGCGCTCTTTTTGACGATCGCCAACGCTCGCGTTAACGGTCAAAAAGCGACGTTCGCCGATTTCCGCAACGCGCTGGATCATATCGTGGTAACTCATAACGATTTGGAACGCGAACTCCGCCGTCGAAATCCCGAGCTGGAACAAAGATTGCGGGACGAGATTCAAACGCCGGCCTATCTTTCGAACGCCGACGGCGCGACGATTTACGACCCGAGGCGCGAAAATTAAGAAACGGAGACGAACGATGAAAAAACTGTTGTCCGCGTTGACTTTGGCCTTCGTCGCTCTAGGCGTCGTTCCGTTTGCGTCGGGGCAAGAAACCGCGAAACCCGTCGCGTCGCAAGCGTCCGTCGACGCGTTGAAAAACGAAGCGCGCCAATTCGCCGCCGGTTTGGACGCGACGCTGGGCGGCGTTAGCTTCGCCGGGAACGAAACCGCGTTGAAGCGCGGCGTTACGTTCGCGCTCTTCGTCGGGCGCGAAGTCGACGAAGGGAATCCTCTGCCGACGCCGAGTTTTTCGAAGGAAGACCTCGAAAGCGCCCAAACGTTGTTGCGAGAGCGCGCCGGGTTAAAATCGGCCTACCTTGCGACGATGACGAGCGATTCGAAGAAATTTTTCCTGAAACCGACGCGAGAAAACGTCTTGGCGATGTTGCGTCGCGTCGCCGAGGAAGCGCGACCGGAAGACGCGATTTGGGTCGTTTGTAGCGGCGAAGGTTTTTCGGTCGACGGCGTCGCGGCGTTCGCGCCGAGCGTCGCGACCGGCGACGTCGCCCGTTGGATTTTTGAATCGGAGGTTCGCGCGATTTTAGCGTCGAGCCGAGCGAACCGCGTCGCGACCGTTTGGCTGACCGGGCGTTTCGAACGTCGCGACTTGAAAAAAACGGAGCGAGCGCAAACGCCGGGCGTCGAAGCGCGCGACGGCGCCGAACGCGTCGCGATTTTCGCTTGTTCGAAGGGCGAGCGCGTTCGCGAGTCGACGAAAGCGCGACTCGACTTCTTCTGGAGCGAATTCGCCGCCGCCGCGAAAACGACCGAAGGCTTTTTAGAGGGCGAAACGTTGCGCAAGGCGTTCCACGCCGCTTCCGCGAAGGTCGACGAAGCGAGGAAAAACTCCGAGGACGGAGCGCAAACGCCGGAATGGCAAAACTTCTGACGACGTAAAAAGCGCGTTTTGACGACTCGACGTTCGGCGAGCGTTCTCGAAGAGGAGCGTTTGCCGAACGTTTTCGCGTTCTTGCGGTTGGGAAGGGCGAGCGTCGGATTTAACGAACGGGAATTAAGAGGCGGCGCTTGACGAACCGCGTCGTCGGCGAAAGGTTTTTGACGAGCCAACCGACCAAAAAGACGGCGATCAACGTTCCGAGGCCGAGTCCTTCGAGTCGACGCAAACAAAGAACCGAAACGACGAACGCCGACGCCGCGAAAGCGAAGTCGAATCCGATTTTGATCGGCCCAAACGACGTCTTAGTAACGATATTAACGGCTTTAACGATTCCGTCGCCGGGGAGATAAAGAACGTCCGCGACGACTTCGAAGAAAATGCCGATCGCGAGGAGAGCGCAACCGACGATAAGTTGCAAAACTTGGAGCGCGAACGTTTCGGGAACGAAAAATTTCGCTAAAAAATCGCCGCAGTCGATAAAAAGTCCGAAAAGCGCGGTCGCCGGGAGTTGTAAAAGTTGGCTTTTTTGAAAATTTTTCCCGAGAATCGCCCATTGCGCGCCGACGAAAAACGAGTTCAAGAGGAAAGTCGACGTTCCGAACGTCAGCGGCGTTAAAAAGGTCAAGACGTAAGGCAACGACGAAATCGGCGACGTTCCGAGCGACGCGCGAGCGGTAACGGCGACGCCGAGGCCCGCGAGAGCGATTCCGACGATAAAGAGAAAAACGCGTTTTCTTAAACTAAAACGATACAACGGTTTGCGGTTGGCGGTCAAGGCGATTCCCTCCGACTTCCGAGTCGCGCGCTTCGACCGTCGAGACGCTTTTCCGTCCGTCGGGAGCCTCCGCCCGCTCGACGAAAGCGGTCGACCGCCGACTGAAACGCGCGCAAGAACGGAGAGACGGCGACCGGGGAAAAGGGCGAAACGGCGGCGTCGGAGAGCGCGTTTCTCGGCGAAACGTCGAAAACGACGCGGAGAAGCGAGTCGGCGGGCCGTTCGCAAAAATCGCTCTTATTATAACGCCGTTTCAGTCGAGCGCAAGGGGGAGGGCGAACATCGAAAAGAGGGGGCGCGCCGTCGAAGGGAAGAAGAAAGAAGAGTAAAAGAGTAAAGAGCGAAAGAAGGAAGGAAAAAACGGCGAAAGACGCCGACGCTCGCCCGCTTAAACGGCTTAAATAGCTTAAACGGGCGCGGCGTCGGCGTTTCGCGTCGCGTCGTCGGGAAGAGCGGCGCGGCGTTCGCGGTCAGTCGAAGGAAACGACGTCGGCGCCTTGCGACTTCATTTCGCGGATTTCCTTGCCGTCGACGACGATTTGATACGTCGTTCCGACGGGCGCGTCGATTTTCAGCGTCGAACCTTCGGCGCGGGCCGGGAAGGGCGAAACGACGCGGCGACCGGCGACGTCGACGACCGAAACGTTGGTCGGGCGACCGTCGAGCAAACGTCGCAACATATGAACGACGCAAGGGTTAATGTTGTAAGGATTGCGGAGTTGCGCCGCCAAATTGAAGGAGTCCGGGAGGAGGCCGACGAACGGGCCGTCCGGGTAAACCTGCTCTTCGGCGGAGATAACGATTCCCTCGGCCAACTTGCGCCAGTCGAGCGTCTTGTCGTGCGGCGCGAGAAGCAAAAGCGCGTAAGCGTAATCGAGCCCGCACCATTGCACCGGAAGTCCGATCCAGTTCGGGGCGATCCAACCGGTCGCGCCGAAGACCGGCGTCGTCGCGTAAAGCATTACCGGGTCGTCGTTTCCGGCGAGCGGACGGCTTTCCCAAAGGTAAACGTAAGGGACGCCGGAAAGCGCCCAGCGCCGCGCCGCGTCGAGGTATTGGCGGTCGCCGGTCGCCTCGAACGCCCAAACGTTCGCGAGAACGCAGCGGGACGCGCCCATAATGTCCGGCGTGTGCAGCGAGAGTTCCCAAACTTGCGCGCCGCGGGGCGTGTTCAGTTCGTTAACGAACGCAAGCCCCTTTAACGCGGCGTTTAGCGACTCTTTGTCGCCGGTCAGCCGCCAATGTTCGAGGAGGCGGAAAAGATAGTTGCCGCAGTCGCCGGACGCGTAATCGACCCAATGCCCGCGCAAAAACTTGCCGGAGTAACGGAACGAACCGTCCGGACGTTGCGCCGCGCGGATTCCCGCCGCTTCGTCGTTAATCCAACGTAAAAATAGGTCGGCTTTTCCGGAAAGAAGGAACGAAACGTAATTGCGGATATGACCGCCGCCGACGTCGAGACGCGGCGTTTCGGGAAGTTTTCCGGTCAACTCCCAAATCGTCGAGACGAAATCGCTCCCGTAATGCGGGTCGAACGGGAAGGGCGGAAGGCCCGAGCCGACCGCGTGCGCCCAACCGCCCTCCATTTTGAGACGCGACTTTTCGAAACCGGCCAAGTGGAGCGCTTCTTGCTCCGCCGTCGAACGCGGTCGCTTGGGAAGTTCGGGAAGCCCGCCGCGTTCGAGAACCGACCAAAGAACCGACTCTTCGATCGCTTCGTCCGGCGCCGCGATTCGGATTTTTCCGGAAACTTTCGGAGCGCAAACGTTGAAACGGGAAGAAGTTGCGTCGCCGTCGAGGAAGTTCGGAACGGCGAAAATCGCCCGAGCGTTCGGGTCGTCGAAGAGAATCGCCGCCGCGCAACGTTCCGAAACGACCGACATAAAGGGCGACGTCAACCAAAGGGACGGCGGCGCGAAACGAATGTGTTCCGGCGTCTCCAAGTCGGCGGTCGACGAGGAATGTTCGCCCGCTTCGAGGTGTTCGACGCCGGCGAGAATCGCTTGCTTCATCGGGCCGAGAACGCGAACGACCGGCGAATGAACCGGGCGCGGCGCGTCGGCGGAGAACGCTAAAACGTCGCCGTCGAGTCGGAAACGAAGCGAACCGCAAACCTTGTCGGTCGCGTCGGTTAGCGCGAACTCGGCTTCCGCTTTTTCGGCGTCGAGCGAGCGAAAGAGCGGGCGCAAACGGTTGGGCGCGTTCGCTTGGAGCGCGGCTTTTTCGGCGTCGGAGGCGGCGAGCGCGGCGTCGATTCCCGCGTCGGTATGTTCCGTCGGGACGGTTTTCGCGCCGTCGCCGTCTTCGACGAGAAGGGGCGTCAAGACGGCGACCCGGTTGCCCGAACGGAAGATTTCGGCGCCCGACGCGTCCGGAGCGAAACGGACTTCGAGACGGTCGTTTTTGAGCGTCGGGGCGGCGGCGAGGTAAGCGGCGTCGGCGGCTTTCGCGTCGGCGACGTCTTCGTGAAACGCGAAGAAACGACGCGTAATTCGTTCGTTGGAACCGACTTGCGTTCCGACGACTTCGAGCGTTTCGAACGGCGCTTTTTTCGGGTAATAAAGATCGATTTCGGCGACGTCGGCGATTTCGACGTTCGCGCTCGGGTAAGATTTGACCGAGTCGACGCCGAGATAGTCGAGTTTCAACCGCGTCGGCGTCGGGGCGCCGTTTTTCAGCTCGAACGTCAGTTTGCCGTCCGCGACCGTCGAAACGCCGAACTTCACCGGCTTGTAAACGACTTCGATCAGTTCGAGGCGCGCGATTTCGATTTCGCCCGCGTCGTTCCCGGGGTCGAGGCGGAGGCGCAAAAGCGGACTAACCGTTTCAACCGGAACGAGATAATCGTGAAATTCTCCGTCGGTCGCCAACGGGAAACGGGGCGCGCGGCTCTCGTCGTATTCCGGGAACGCGGTTTCGGCGCTGAAAATTTGTCCGCCGCCGGTCGTCGTCGTTCGCATTCGGAGGCGGACGAGCGTCGTTCCGGAGAGCGTTCGAGGGGAAGCGTCGGCGTTAAACTTTACCCCGTTTAACATCGGGGTGAAGAAATAAGGGTCGTCGCCGGTCGCGCGGACTTTGAGGACGCCGTCGGCGATTCCGTCGATCTTTGCGTTGGGGCCCGACTCCCAACCGTCGGCGGTCGCGTCGGGGGCGGCGAAATCGAAAACGACGAACGAGCGATATTCGGCGATTTCGCGCGGAACGGCGTCGAGCGGCGGGTCGTTCGGGTACTCGGGCTTGAAAACGGGCGCGACGGCGGGCGCTTCGTCGGCGACGGCGGAAGGGTCGAAAGCGGTCGGCGCGGCGAGCAAACCGGGCGCGAGCAAAAGGGCGAGCGTCGCAAGTCGACGCGACGACGAGAAAGGACGGCGGGAGGAACGGCGCATCGAAGGAACTCCGGAGGAAAGGAAAACGGTTGATTTAGCGTCGGAGGTTGAGGGGAACGCTAAATAAATGTCGGCGGGAAGGCGTTCGGCGGCGGCCCGGTTGCGTCGAAAAGTCGCGGCGAACTCGGACGTCGGAACGAACGCAAGAAATAACGACTAAAACGCCGTTAAAGTCGTTAAAACAAGAAAAACAAAACGACGGCGCGTCGACGGGAAACAAACGGAAACGCTCGGACGGCTTGAAGACGAACGAACGACCGGTTTTCGACGAAACGCTTGGCGAAATCGGGACGCAAAATCCCCGAACGTCGACGCGCGGCTCGAACGAGGAACGCGTCGACGGGAGCGGGGAATCGGAACGGAACCGGGAAACCGGCGGCTCGCGAACGTCGTTAAACGCCGGAAATCGCCGAAACGCCGGGGTTGCGAACGCGGCTTATTTCAGCATCG
>JAZQAP010000181.1:0-1713 GCA_045545275.1 Thermoguttaceae bacterium
GAAGACAAAAGCTCCTGACAACTCCTTGGCTCACAGAACGACATGGCTACGATCCGACTTCTTCGGCGCGCAACATTTCTTCGTAAGCGGAGAAGTCGCCTTCGAACCAACGCGTCTTGCCGTTTCCTTCGAACGCGAGAATGTGCGTGCAAATGCGGTCGAGGAAGAAACGGTCGTGGCTGACGACGATCGCGCAGCCCGGGAACTCGAGGATCGCTTGCTCCAGCACCCGCATCGTCCCGACGTCGAGGTCGTTCGTCGGTTCGTCGAGGAGAAGAAGGTTGCCGCCGCGTTTCAAGAGCTTCGCCAAGTGGACGCGGTTCCGCTCGCCGCCGGAGCAGACGCCGACGAGACGCTGTTGTTGCGAACCGCGGAAGTTGAAGCGGCTGACGTAAGCGCGGCTGTTCATTTCGATCGGGCCGAGTTCGATGCGGTCGCGACCGTCCGTAATTTCTTCAAAGACGGTGTTTTCCGGGTTCAGCGCGTCGCGGTGTTGGTCGACGTAAGCGAGTTGAACCGTTTCGCCGAGTTCGATTTTCCCGGCGTCCGGCGTTTCGTCGCCGACGATCATTCGGAAAAGGGTCGATTTCCCGACGCCGTTCGGGCCGACGACGCCGACGACCGCGCCGCGGGGGACGATGAACGAAACGTCGTCGAGGAGCGTCGTTTTGACGCCGCCGATTTCGTAGCTCTTCGAGAGGCCGTCGACGACGAGAACCTTTTCGCCGAGGCGCGGGCCCGGGGCGATTTGGATGATCGCGTCGCTTTTATCGTCGAGTTTTTGCTCGGCGGCGAGCTTCTCGTAAGAGTTGACGCGCGCTTGGTTCTTTTGCAGACGGCCCTTGTGCGCCGTTTGAATCCATTCGAGTTCGCGCTTGAGGGTCTTCTGACGTTGCGACTCTTGCTTTTCGGCGATTCGGAGAAGCTCCGCTTTTTGCGCCAGCCAAGACGAGTAGTTGCCTTCGAACGGGAGACCGCGCGAATTGTCGATTTCGAGAATCCACTTCGTGATGTTGTCGAGGAAGTAGCGGTCGTGCGTAACGATAATGACGGTGCCGCGATAGTCGCGAAGGGCGCCTTCGAGCCAATGAACCGTTTCCGCGTCGAGGTGGTTCGTCGGTTCGTCGAGGAGAAGGAGGTCGGGTTGTTCGAGCAACGCTTGGCAAAGGGCGACGCGGCGGCGTTCCCCTCCGGAGAGCTGGCGGACGATCGCGTCGTCCGGCGGGAGAACGAGCGCGTCGGCGGCGACGTCGATTTTGCGGTCGAGTTCCCAACCGTCGACGGCGTCGATTTCTTCTTGGAGCGTTCCCATTTCCTCCATCAGCTTGTCGAAGTTGTCCGCTTGGTCGGGATCGCCCATCAAGATCGAAATTTCGTTAAAGCGGTCGATTTTCGCTTGAATCGGCGCGACGGCTTTCATCAGATTCTCGCGGACGGTCGCGTCGAGGTCGAGTTCCGGCTCTTGGGCGACGTATTTGCAGGTCATCCCCTTGACGAACTTGACTTCGCCGTCGATGTCCTTGTCGATTTGCGCCATAATCTTCAAGAGGGTCGACTTCCCGGCGCCGTTTTCGCCGACGACGCCGATTTTTGCGCCGTAATAGAAGGACAGGCTGATGTTTTGGAGGATCGTTTTGTCTCCGAATCGCTTCGAAACGCGATTCATTTCAAAGATAAAATGCGGCGCCATCGTCGGGTTCCGTTCGTTGTTTT
>JAZQAP010000182.1:0-5283 GCA_045545275.1 Thermoguttaceae bacterium
CTCGAACGAGCGAACCGCCGCCGGAGCCTTCCCTTGAGCTTTTCCCTTCCCGAGATCGTCCGCGTCGAGTCGACCCGTCGTCAGCGAACGTTAGCGCGCCGCGTCGACGTCGCCGGTTTCGGTTTTTGGACGAGTCGCGACGTCGTCTTTTCCTTCCTTCCCGCCGACGACGACTCCGGCGTCCGTTTTTTCCGCATCGGTCTCCCGAACTCCGCGCCGATTCCGGCCCCCGTCGCCAATCGAATCCGCAAACCGCCCCAAACGAGTCTCGCCGTCGGCGACGCGCAAGTCGATATGATCGAACACGTTCTCGCGGCCCTTCGCGGCGCCGGAATCGACAACTGCGACGTCTTGGTCGACGCGCCCGAAGCGCCCGGCCTCGACGGTTCCGCCGCGCCCTTTTTAGAAGCGTTCCTCGAAGCCGGCGTCGTCGAACAAACCCGCGAACGCGCTCGACTTAAAGTCGTTTTTCCCGGTCGTTTCGGCGACGATACGGCGTTTGTCGACGTCCTTCCGAGCGCGCCGCAAGTCGACGACTCGAAGGCAAACGCCGATTCGAACGATTCCGCCCCCCAAAACGCTTATGATTTTGGGTCGCCCTGTTACGAATATCGATTAGTTTACGACGTTCCGCGTTCGATTCCGAATCAAATGGCGCGATTCGATTTTACCCCCGAAACGTTCCGCCGCGAAATCGCTCCGGCGCGCACCTTTTTAACCTTTGAAGAGGCGAGTTACCTCCGCGAACAAGGGATTTGCGGTCGCGTCGGCCCCCGCGACGTTCTCGTATACGGCGCCGACGGCCCGATTGAAAATTGCCTCCGTTTTGAAAACGAATGCGCCCGACATAAAATTCTCGACATGTTCGGCGACTTCGCGCTCGCGCCGGTCGATTGGGACGGCGAGTTCCGCGCCTGCAAAACCGGGCACCAACAAAACGCCGACGCGTTAACGAAAGCGCTCGAAATCGCCCGTTAAAATCGTCCCGTTTCCCCCGTTTTATCGCTACGCAAGCGGTAAAAACGCCAAACATTAAGAAAAATCGGCAAAATCCGTATTTTTCTTTCAATCCACAGAATTTTCCTCATTCCCAAAATTGGAAATTTTATTATAATACTTAGAAACGGCGACGCGTTATTTTTCGACGCGCCGCGACTTGGCGAATCGGTTCGCGACGTCGGACTTTTTCGCGCTGTCAACGTCGTTTTTTCCTTTCGTCGCCGACTTTCGCCGTTTCGCGTTAAGTCGTTTACAGACTAGGAAAAATCCGACGTCAACCCAAAGGCGAACCAATGAAAAAATTGCGTTTAGGCGTCGTCGGGGCGGGTCGTCTCGGCGGTTTTCACGCGGACAAAGCCGCGGCCAACCCGGAAGTCGAACTGATCGGCGTCGCCGACGTTTCGGAATCGAACCGCCGCCGCGTCGCGGAAAAGCTGAATATTAAAGACTTTGCGACGGTCGCCGAACTCCTTCCCCGAGTCGACGCGGGCGTCGTCGCGGCGCCGTCGATTCTGCACGCGGAAATCGGTCGCGAAGTCCTGAACGCCGGCAAACACCTCTTGATGGAGAAACCGGCGACGACGTCCGGCAAGTCGGCGCTCGAACTCGCCCGCCTCGCCGCGTCGCGCAATCTCGTTTTCCAAGTCGGGCACGTCGAGCAATACAACCCGGCTTGGCAAGCGGCGCAAACCTTTTTGACCGACGTCCGCGCCGGTCGCGAATCGGTTTTCGTCGACGCGACTCGTTGTAGCGGCTATACGTTCCGCTCGACCGACGTCGGCGCCGTTTACGACTTGATGATTCACGACTTAGAACTCGTTTTGTCGCTGATTCCGTCGTCGGTCGAACGCGTTTCGGCGTTCGGTTACTCGCAGTTCGGCGGTTGCGAAGACGCCGCGTTCGCGACGCTTGAATTCGCCAACGGTTCCGTCGCTCGCCTTTCCGCTTCTCGCGTCGAACAGGCGCCGGTTCGCAAAACGACGCTTCGCACCGCGTCGCAAACGCTCGAAATCGACTTCGCGGCGCGTTCGGCGAAACGCTTAACTCCGAAAAAATCGATTCTTAGCGGCGAATACGCTCCGAGCCGCGTTACGTTCGGCGAAATGGCGTCGCGCGTTCCGACCTTTATGTCGGAGGAATACGAAACGGAAGAACTCGTCCGCGACCCGTTCGACGCGTTGTCGCTCGAGATGCAAAACTTTGTTTCGTCGATTTTACGCGGAACGCCGTCGACCGTTCCGGGCGAACGCGCCGCGCAAGCCGTCGCCGTCGCCGACGCGATCATTCGCGACCTTGTCGCTCGAACCGCGACGCTTCGTCCCGCCGCGTTCAAAATCGCCGGTTGACTTTTCATCGACGCGCAACCTGTTAAAAAACGCCGTTTAAGCTCCTTTCGCTTAAACGGCGTTTTTTCATTCTCGGCGCGCTCGCCGTTTCGTTTGCAAACGACGAGCGCTTTTCTCGCCGACGCTTTGCCCAAATCGACGTCGCGTCGCCAAAATTAACCGCGATACGGCTGCGTCCAAGCGGCGTCGGTCGGAAGCGGCGACTTATCGGCTCCGGTTCCCAAGTAAACCGGTTCGGCTCCGACTCGGGTAACGCGCGCTCGAACGTACAAGTCGTCCGATTTCAACGTATACGAACCTTCGATTCCTTGGAACGTCGCCAATTTTTCGCCGATTTTTTCCGAATATCCTTCGATGCGACGATTCAATTTCGGCCCGGCTTTCGCGTCGAAGTACTTCGGCGTCGGATCGTAATCTTTTTTCGTTCCGAAAAATTCGACGCGCCACTTCCCTTCTTTTTCCGGTTTCGCCTTAACGGAAAGCGTTTTCCCGTCGAACGTTACGTCTTCCAAATCGAGCCCTGTCGAAATATACGAGTCGCCCCGATTCATCGCGTCGAAAATCGCTTTCGGCGTCAGTTCCGTCGCGCGGACGCCGGTCCAACCGTAAAACGCGACGAATCCGGTGTTGTAAACCCCGTGCGAATCGTCGGTTCCGGTTCCGTAAAGGAAATCTTGGTCGTGCGACGCCCTGTAAGCGTTAACGACGTCCCAAAACGACTCCGGCGTCCAAGCGCCCGGAATGAACGGGTACGCGGTGCAGTTGTTGGTAAACTCGAAGAACTTAACCTCCGGCCGCGCAATGAGATCGCTCGGTTGCTCGTTGTAATACTGCCAAAGCGGGTGGTTGACCATAAAAAGCCAAGGCTCGCCGGCCCCGTCGTACATTTCGCGCGCCTTGTCGTAGGACTTGGAAACGACGCCGCCAATCTTCTCGTCGTCGAGGTAAAACGTTTCCTCGACGTTAATTAAGTTGAGGTGCGCCCAAGGAGTCGTCATTTCGAACGCCGGCATTAAAAGGAAATTTTCCTTATCGCCGAACTGTTCGTTCAGTTCCGCAAACGGTTTCAAACGAACGAAAGTTCCTTCGGCGGTTTCCTTTACGTCGACGGAGTCTTCGCCGAAAAATTCGCGCGCTTTGCGAACCCGCTCTTCGGTCAAATTCGAACGAACGCCCGGCGTCGCCAGCCGCTTCCAACGCGACGTTTCGCCTTCGAACGGTTTCGCGTCTTTTCCGTCAAACTGGAACTCTTGTTTTTGCAAGACGTTATGTTCGGTGAACGCGAAGAAGTTGTATCCGCGTTTCTTATATTCGGCAAGCGCGACTTCCGGCAAATCTTGCCCGTCGCTCCACTGCGAATGCGCGTGCAGGTTGCCTTTATACCAACGCGCCGTCGGCTCGGCGGCCTTAACGGCGTCGTTCAACAAATTCGGAAGAAACGGAGCGGCGAGGGCCCCGGCGGCGGTCGCGCGCAAAAAATCCCGACGTTTCATTTCGATAACTCCTTTAACGGCAATAAAAACGTTAAACGCGACTTTGTCCGATAACGAACGACGCGTTCATCTTGCGTTTATTTTACCGCCGCGACGCGCCGAAAGCAAGCAAATTTTCGGCAAAAATCGAAAAAAAATCGCAATTTGACGCCCGCCATCGCCGTCCCTTACGCAACGTCTTGTCGCGCAACGTCTTTCGTTTTGTCCGTCGCCGCCGCGTTTCGCCCCTTTCGAATCCGCTCCCCCAACGCCCGTTTCTCGAGGCCGGTCGTTCCCAACTCAAACAACGCCGCCGCGCCGACGACGACGTAAAAAACGCCCCAAGCGCAAATCGAACAATAATCCGGTTTAACGCAATTCCAAACGACCGCGAACGGAACCGCGAGCGCCGCGACGCCAAGCGCCGTCGTCTTAAGATAACGCGCCCAATACGTCCGTCGCCGCTCGCCGAGAAGTCGACACGTCGCGTTCGGAAGCCAACCAAAATGAATCGCGACGCCGGGCAAAACGGTTCCAAGCGCGACGCCGCATAACCCGAACCCGCAATAAATAAAAACGACGCTCAAAACGACGTTCGCGGCGCCGTGTAAAATCGCGCCGACGGCCAAAACGCGGTGTCGAGCGACGCCCTGCAACGCTCGCGCGTTCGTTTCGGAACTCCCGCGATATAAAGCGGTTGCGACGACGCAAAGCGCGAGCGCCGGAAAAACGTCCAAATACGCCGCGCCGATCCAACGCTCGACGAACGCTCGCCCAAACGCCAAAACGCCCCCCGCCAAAAACAACGTCCAATAAATCGACGCGCGATGAATCGCCGCCCGCGACGCGAAAAACTCGCCGCTTAACGCAACGTCGCAACCGTCGTTTCCGCAACGTTTGCGACTTCCGTTTCCATTTGTCGACGTCGCGTCGATTTTATTTAACGACGGCAAGTCGTTTTCGCTCGACGACGCCGCGTCAAATTCTTTTAACGACGTCGCGGCGTTTTTCTCGCTTTCTAACGTCGACGCGGCGAGTTTCGCGAACCAGTTCGTTTGCCAAGTCGACGTTTCGCGAATAAATGAAGTCAAGTAACTGCAAAGCGTTACGACGACTAAATTATATCGCGCAACGTCGTTTAGCGATATAAGCGCCGAAATCAACAACAGGTCGCTCCGGTCGACCGCCGTTTCGCCGACTTGCGCCAAAAACGCAAAGACGCCGTATTCGAACAACTCGCGAACCCGCCCGCGTCGAAACGAGCGAAGCGAAAAGCGAAAACGCGGAACCGCCGCCCGTAAAAGCGCGACGTAAACACCTAGCTGCAAAAGGGTTAAAACGGCGTTCCCAACGACGAGCGCGACGACGCGTCCGCCGAAAAAGAGAATCGCGAAGTTGACGACGCCGAATAGTATCCGGAAAACGAAAACGGTTCCGCCGGTTAGCTCAAGTCGGATCGTAGCCAT
>JAZQAP010000183.1:0-1537 GCA_045545275.1 Thermoguttaceae bacterium
CTTCTTCGCCGACTTGGAAAAAGCGTCGCGTCCGGTCGACGCCGACTGACCGGATACGCCGCGACGGCGGTCGAGTCGCTCGCCCTTTTCTCGACCGCCGCTCGATCGTTCGCCGCTTGTTCGACCGCCGTCGCCCCGTCCGGCGTTTTGCCGTCGACGCCGTTCGCGCCGTTTGTCTCCGTTCTTCGCCGTTTGTTTCGCAACGTTATTCTCCGCGTTCGTCGGGGTTAAGCCGTCGCGACGCGGCGGGTTCGCGCTTGCCGCCAATTTCGACGCCGCCGTCTTGCGACGCCGAGTTCTTGTTCGGCGTTTGTTCGGCGTTTATTTTTCTCTTTTTTTTCTCTTTTTTCAAAACGCGTTTCGCTCCGTTTTTTCCGCGCCGAATTGCGCCGCTCGCGTCAAAAATCGCCGAAAATTTTGTCGACCTTGGACGTCCGGCGTCCTACGTTCGCTTGACGAGGCGGTCGAGTCGGTTTATCCTTAAGTTCCAAGACGGCGCGACGCAACCTCGCTCGCGATTTTCCGTTCGTTTTTCTTTCCCGTTATTGGAACTCCGAAACCGATGAAAACTCCTCGCAACCCGCTCAATTTATACGCTCGCCCGGACTCCGGAACGGACAAAACGCGTTGGCAACGGCTTGACGCGCACCTCCGCCAAGTCGCCAACCTCGCCGCCGGACTCGCGCCCGACTCGGAAACGTCGCCGCTCGACGCGCCGGACGCCGCCGAAAACGCGACGCGTCTTTACCCGTTTATCCTCGGCCTATTACACGACTTAGGCAAAGCGCACCCGGCGTTCCAACGTTACCTTGAAGAGGCGGCGCAAGCGGAAGCGGACGGAACCGGCGAAAAACGCCGCGCTCCGATCAAGCACTCGGAAGCGGGCGCCGCTTGGGCGCGTCAAACGTTCGGGCCGTTCCTCGGAACGCTCTTCGCTTACGTCGTCGCCGGGCATCACGCGGGCCTTCCGGACTACTTAACCGACGGAGCCGCGTCGCTTTGCAACCGTTTGCAGAACGGCGGTCAAACGACGCTCCAACAACTCCAAAGGAACGCGACCGAGCGTCTCGCGCCGTTCGTCGCGGAGATTGAAAAGGTCGCGCCCCTTCTCGCCGGCGACGATTCCGACGAACTCGGGCGCCCGGTCGGGTTGACGCAAACGAACCTCCACTTCTTTATCCGTTTCCTTTTTTCGCGCCTCGTCGACGCGGATCGGCTCGACTCGGAAGCGTTCGCCGACCCGGAAACGGCGGCGAGTCGGGGAAAATTCGCGTCGATCTCGGAGCTTTACGCAAAATTT
This sequence comes from Thermoguttaceae bacterium, assembly GCA_045545275.1. Lineage (GTDB taxonomy): Bacteria > Planctomycetota > Planctomycetia > Pirellulales > Thermoguttaceae > RUG369. Next base: position 1,301 of record JAZQAP010000183.1, read on the forward strand.
AACGCCTACATGGAGCGTTTCGCCCCGGAAAATCTCCCGCCGACCGACGACGCGAACGTCCAAAAGTTGCGCAACCTCCGCGCCGACGTTTTAACCGCCTGCCGCGAAAAAGGCCGCGACGACCTGCGAAACCGCCTTTACGAACTGACCGTCCCGACCGGCGGCGGCAAGACGCTGTCCAGCTTGGCGTTAAGTCGGAGGCCAAGCGGTGTTAGGAAGACAAAAGCTCCTGTCAAC
>JAZQAP010000184.1:0-9188 GCA_045545275.1 Thermoguttaceae bacterium
CGGTTCGCCGTCGAACGCGCGGCGCCGCCGAATTTGGCGACGACGTTCGCCTCCGCTTCCGCGTCGCTTTCGCGTTTCCTATCGTACCGATAAACGCCGCTTTCGCCGTCCGAACGCCGCCAATAAAGGCGAACGCTCGAATCCCGCGCGACGCGGCGCGTCAACTCGATTTTCATCTTCGCGCCCTCCGTTAGCTCAAGGACGCCGCCGAATCTTTAAGATTCGTAATCCGCGCCAACCGCGCCGCCGCGTTCTTAAATTCGAGCGTGAACTCGTTCAAAACCGTCAGTTCGACGCCGTCGTAACGCGGCGTCGTCGTGTCCTTTTGAATCCCCCAACGCCCGGCCAACGGCGCGAGCCCGAAGCCGTCCGTGTCGACGACCCAAACGTCGGAATCGGGGATATTGTAGTCGACGACGATGCGCATCTGTTCGCCGGTCAAGTCGCAAATAATCGAATCGACCGTCCCGCCGCGCTCGCGGTCGCCCGGCGAGAGCGTAATTTGCGACGCCATCAAGCTCGCCAAAACGCGTTTTTGACCCGGCCCGCAAATAATCGCGTTCGGACGCGCCCCCGCGTTCAAAATTTCCTCCGCCGCGTCGTTGATCAGGCGATAAGAAAGCGGCGACGCCGTTCCGCCCGGCGACGCGTCGACTTCCGCCGCGCCGTCCGAAAGCCCGAAGTCGTAAAGCCCGCCCGCGCGTCCGCATTCGTCGTCGACGTCGCGTTCGGCCCGCGTTCCGAAAACGGCGATTTTATCGAGTTCGCGCGCGACGTCGATCAACGCTCGTTTCGACTGCGCGATCACCGTGTTTTCGAGCCCGTGCGTTTGAATCGCCAAAAGGGAGCCGGACAACTTCACTTTCGCGCGAACGATTTGCGTGAAGTTGTGATTTTTCCCCGATTTCCCCCCCTTTTGCGGCCCGTCTTCCGAACCTTCGGCGATCGGATGATAAAGGAACTGCAACGTTCCCGCCTCGGTCGGGAGCGTCGACGCGGCGAACCCGCTTCCGTTGGCGGCGACGAACGTCGTCGTTACCGTCTTCGCCGACTCGTCGACCGCGACGACTTTCAAGGTCGCCGTCTTTCCTTTGATCGCGACGTAATCCCCCTTTTCGAACGCTTTCGCGCCCTTCGCCTCTTCGAACGCAAAGACGCCCTCCGACGTCGCCGACAGGTACGCGACTTCTTTCGGCTTCAACGAATCTTCCAGCCATTCGTGCCGAAGCGCCTTCGCCGGAGCCTTCGTCGGAAAGAGATTGATGAAACCCGGCTGCTTAACGATCAGCGTCGACAGCGTGTCGCCCAGGTCGATTTTCTCCAACTCGTTCCAAAACGCGGTGTAATCGACGTTCATTTTTCCCCCTTAAATCTATCGAGCCGAGAACCCGAAGCGCGCCCTAAGCATTCCTTCGACGTCCCCCGCCTCTTTCGCTTTTCGGTAATCCTCTTCGGCCTTTTCGGCGGCGCTTCTCGGCGCGCTCGTTCCGCCGGTCGAGCCGCCCCCTTGCGACGTCGGGAGCCAGTGCGGCGACGCTTTCAGTTCCGCCGCCAAGACGGTCGCGACGTCGTCCCCTTGCGCGTCGCGAATCGAGCCGTCGAGCTTGTCGACCGAAAAAAGTCCGGCCAACCGCTCGACGTCGCGCGTCGCTTCCGGACGAATCCCGAGCGTCGACGCCGCGTCGCGCAACGCGGCGCGAATCTTCGCCGTCTCTTCGGCGCGTTCGTATCCGGCGAGCCGTTCGCGCAACGTCGGCAAGTCGCGAACCTGCTTTTCGAGTTCGGCCTTTTGCCGCGCGAACTCTTCCAACTTGGCTTGCGTCTCCTCCGGCTTCGTCGCGAGAACGCTTTCGAGCCGCGCCGACGTTTCTTCGAACTTCGACTTGAACTCGTCCCGCTCTCCTTCGGCGCGTCGCGCTCGTTCGCGATATTTCTTCGACTCGAAAGCGTTCGTCCCCGCTTCCTTGAACGCTTTGCGCAACTCGCCGCCGACGACGAACTTCCCGTCGCGCTCCTCGATCGCCCCTTTCAACGCTTCGACCGCGTCTTCGATCGAGTCGAACTCGTCTTCGTAAACGCCCATTTTCTCCCCCTTGTTTCGATTTTTCCGTCGCGTTCGTTCCGAACTTTTCTTGTCGACCTCCCGCCGACGATTTTATTTTAAGCGCTTGTGTATAAATTGTCAATAAACACAAGAGGAAATTTTAAGAAAAAAATGAAATAAAATCGACTTTTTCGCAAAAGCGAACTAGAAACAACGTTTACCGCTTTTTTACAAGTGCAAAAACTGAACACAACCAAGAGTCGTTATTCCAAGAAACCGGCTTTTCCAACCGACGCCCGCCGCGCCGTTTGAAAAACGTTCGACCAAGAAAGGGCCGTTTATCGGACTAACGGCGCCGCGAAGTCCAAGAAACGGGCAAGAAATAAAAAATGTTCGCTCCGCTTGGGATAATAGGAAAATTTTAATAATTTGTCGCCCGCGCTATTCCCGGCGTCGCGTCGATATGGTATAATAGAGGAAGAAGGAGGAAGTGATGAGAAAATTTCAACGCTCCGTTTGTTTAGGCGCGCGTTCGTTTCGCTCTTGCGCCCGAACGCTTTCGATATTTCCTAAAATCAAATTACGTCCGCGCCCTTCGCAAAGGAACGGTTTCCAGCGCGACGCGGAAAAACTTGGTGAAACTTGGCGAGCCGTCGGCGGTTATTTAGAAAACTCGACGAGCAAATTGAATCCCTATGAACAAGTCGAAAAATAAGAAGTCTACGGAAGAAGTCGCCGCGCAAACCGACGACCCTAAAATCGTCGTTAGACACGAGAGGTCGGCGCGAAGCGTTCATTTTTCGGGGCCGTTGCCGCCCGCGTCGGAGTTGAACGCATATGAAGAGGCTTTGCCCGGCCTTGCCGAGCGAATCGTCGCGATGGCGGAGAAAGAACAAGACGCTCGCTTGCAAGCGGAACGCGACGTTTTGCTTGAGAATAAAAAAATGCTCGATTTGGCCGCTCGCGGTCAATGGTTTGTATTTGTCCTCGTCGGCGCGAGCCTCCTATGCGGCACGATATGCGCTTTTCTTAAACAACCGACGGCGTCGACGGCGGCTTTTGGCGTCGCTTTTGGTTTAGGCTATTTGGTCTTTAACGAGCGAACCGCCGACAAAAACGAAAACGCGGAATAACCGCTCTCCTTACGCCGCGAAGTCCAAGAAACAGCCGCGAGCCGAACCAACGGCCAAGAAATAAAAAAACCGCCCCGACGCCAATCGGAGCGGCAAACGAAGCCTGACGGCTACACACTGCTTAAGTTTCAAGCGGGCAAAACGGAAAGCGCCTTATTTTACCGGCTCCCACTCGCCGGTTTGATCTTTCCCGTCGACGGCGATAATTCGCGCGACCGCTCCGTCTCGGAACGGCGGTAAGCCGTTTTCTTTGTATTCGTAATCGTAAACGACGTCGGCGATTTTGTCGCTCGCCTCCGCTTCGTTTTCCGCGTCGACTTCAAATTCCGCCCAATATTCCCAACGAACTTCAAAACGGTATTTCATCGCAATTCTCTCTAATACGGCGATCGTTGCGCCTTTCTAAGATAATTCGAGAATGACCACTTCCGGCCAAGCCTCTCTAAGCGGAACGCCGCCGATCGTCGCGTTTTCTTCAAATTGGCGCCGCGTCGCGCAAGTGAAATCGTGTTCCGGGTCTTCGCGACTAATCACGCACCAACCGAAAGCGGAAACGTTGGAAATATAATAACCTTTCCCGCGAAAACGAACGCCAAATTCAAAGCCGTCCATCGCTTCTAGGAAGTCTTCGTAAGTCGCTTCCCAACAATCTTTTTCCTCGTTCCAATATACTGGGTAATTATAATCCATCGTTCCACTCTTTAACCTCGACAGCCAAACTATGCGCCCTGTTAAACCATACGTGCCTATACGGGAAAATATGCGAATTATCTTGATTAGGGTGCGAATAATCGTCGACGCAAAGGAGACGACCGTTTTCGTCGTAGAAGCAACGGAATTTTAACGCGCCTTTACGGTAATAATCGACCGATTCGTTCGGCGGGCCCGTAAATTTTCGACTTTCCGCGCCTCTGTCTTTATCCAAGTCGACGGGCGCGTTAGAACCTCTCGCCTCGCCGCTCGGCAACGAACGCCCCGACGCTCGCAACGCCGGATAAACCCAGTCTTCCGCCTCAACCTTCATATTCTCTTCGATAAACGGCCTATTTTCTTCGAGGCTCCGTTTAACGTTAATTTCAATCGCCCGCGAATGTTCAAAATAAACGCCGCGTTCTTTAAATTCTTGAATCGTAACGGTATGCAACGAGTCGGGCTTAACCAAGTCGGTAAATTGCAACTGTCCTTTATTATACGCTTCGTATCGTTTTTTGCCAAGCCACGTCTCTTGAAATTTCTTCGGCTGGTTCTCGAAATACACCTTAAACGTCGTCGACGCGGGGACTTGTCGATAGGCGTTTTCACCGCCGTTCGCCGTTTCCCAGTCGCGTTGCGCTTGGTAGTAGTATTTTTTGCGCGTCGACGGCGACAAGTCGTCCCAGCGTTTTTTCAACCCCTTTTCCCGCGCCGTTTTATTGTACGACTCTTCGGCGAGCTTGTTAAAATCGGCGTTCGCGGCGGCGCGCGTCAAGGCGCGGACGACGACGTTTCCGTTTTCGTCGAGCAAGTCCTCGCTTTCGTCGATAATTTCGCCCGTTTCCGGGTCGCGCAACTCGATATACGGGATAAGCGTCGACCGACAGTTCGGGTGAAGCGGCGGACGCGCGGCCTTCTCCATCTCGTCGCCGCGCCAAATTTTCCCGTCGAGCGACGCGCAAACGAAGGACGTGCGCCCGTCGAGCGTCGCCAAAAATTGAATCCCGTCGAGAACGTCGTCGTTTTCGCAAAGCGTCGCGAACCGCGCCTCGTTCGAAACGCCGTTGATCACCGTCCGCGCGACCGTTTCCGCCGACCGGCGCGACGTTTGCAAAATCCCGTCGGCGTATCCGTTCGCCTTCGTTCCGCGAATCTTGCGCGTCAGTTCGTAAACCGAAAGCGATTCGACCGCGCCCGTTTGAACTTCGTCGACAATGCGTCGCAAGTCGTTTTCCCGCCAACGTTCGAACCATTGCGAAATCGACGCGCCTTGAATCGGCGACCAATTCAAAATCGCGTCGATTTGCTTCGCGGTCAACGGTTTCAGCCGTCGGCGGCGCTCTTCGACTTCGGCGGCGCGACGCTTCGAACGTTCCGCGTCGAGCCGTTCCGCCGCGTTCAGGAGCGGCAAAATTTCCGCAAGCGTCGCGTCCGACGCGATTTCGGCGACGGAGCGCCCCGTTTCGACGGCGAGCGTCTCCGCCTCCGTAAACTTCGCCGCCCGCGCCTTTTCGAGCGCGACGACCAATTTTTGAATCGCGCGGATTCGCGACTTGACGTCGCCGGTCGCCGTCTTGTACTCGCGCCGCAACATCGCGAGCGTCTCGTCGTCCGCCGCGTCGAGCAATTCGCGAAGTTTTGTCGCCAAGCCGTTCGCGACGCCTTGAAGCCGCGTTTGATACCCCAATAATTTTTCGAGCGAAGTTTTTTTTGCCATCGTCTTGCAATCGTCCTAAATAGCGTTATAATACGACTAACAAGATTGCGCAAAACTTGTTTCTCGCTCTTTGCGCCCGCCGTTCGCGCCAACGTTCGGCGGGCTTCTTTTTTTCTTGCCGACCGTTCGAACGACCGGCGTTTTCTCGTTGAGGACGCCGCGTCGTCAGAACCAAAAACGCGCGCAAAATCCGGCGATTTCGAGCGCGCCGACGAAAAGCGCGAAAATCGCGAAATCGCGCCGGAGGTCGTCGTTCGTTCGCCGCGCGTCGGCGACGTCGCGAAGCGTCGCGTAAAGTTCGCCGCGCCAAAAGTCGCGGGCTTGCCGCGCTTCGTCGAGAAGCCGGAGCTTTTGGTCGAGCGCTCGTTCAAGCGCGCGTTTTTCGTCGTCGGTCGAGCGGTTGTCTTGCGTCGTTTCCATCGCGTTCTTTTCTCTCCTTTCCGATGAAATTTCAATAGGTTGGCTCAAAGCGCGTCGGCTTCGCCGAGAAGTTGTTCTTCGTTGTCCTCGAACGGGTCGAGAACGCCGCCGCTCGCGACGCCGACGAGCCGGTAAAGTTGCCGACGCGACAAAAGGGGCGTTCCGGTCGCGCCGTTCTCCCGCATCAGCGACACGATCGCCGGAAGCTGGAAGTCGTCGGCCAAGTACGACGCGTTCGCTTCATATTTGACGTTCGCCGCGATCTCGTCGCGACTCCAACCGAGCCAAGCGGCGGCGAAACAAAGCGTCTCTTCGAGCGCCCGCGCGCCGGTTTTGTCGATCGTCGCGATCGTCGCCGTCCCGGAATCGGCCCGAAGCGACAACGCTTTCGCCGACGCGTTCGCGCCGCCGCCGTCGAAAAGGTCGCGAATCGACGAGAAGCGAAGCGACGTTTTAATCTCCTCTTTCGCTTGCCGAATTTCCGCGAGCCCGGCCCCGGTCGTTTCGAGAAGCGCCGCGTCCATCGCGTCTTCGAAAGCCCTTTTAAGCGCGAAAACGACGTCTTTTTTCCCGACGTAATTTTCAAAATCTCTGAACATTAAGTCCTCGAATTTGGTAATTACAAGTTCTTTTTTCATTGTTCTTCCTCCACGTTTCCAATCAACAACCATTCGCCGAACGTAACGGACGCTTGAAGTTGCGTCCCCATACGTTTTTCTTGCGCTCGTCCAAAGTTGGCGAGCCGCAACGTTTCACGCAGCTTTTCCGGTTCGTTCAAACAACCGACGAAACCGTATTCCCGAGCGAAATATTCGCCGACGTTTTCGTAACTTTTGTCTTGGTTTTCGGCGTCAAATTCGGCGCCCGTCCAAACGATTTCGTTCGCCCAATCGACCGCGTCGTAAAAGTTGTTTCCGATCTCTTGATAGGCGAAAATAAACGATTTAAGCCATTTGTCTCCACATTCTTCCCAAGATTGAAACAACAGCTTGACTTGAACCAGTCTCGTTGGAAACTTAATTAACTTCGTCAAAAGCGGTTCGTTGCGACACAGCGAACAGTAATCGTCGACGACGTCGCAAAGAAGGACTTTGTCGCAACACGAGCAAAAATCGCCGTCGCCCAAAATCCACGCGTAGTAGTTAATTCTTTCATCCGGACTCCACCATTTTTCTTCGCCGCAGACATTTTTGATTTTTAATTTAATATTCATATTTTTCTTTCTTTTACAACGGTTGCGCAAGGGAAATGCCAAATTATGACAACACGCCCTAAGTCGAAATCGGCGCTCTCCGCAACGTTCGGCGCCTCCCGTTCCCCGGTCAAAAAGGCGAACGTTCGATCGTCGCCGGCGGTCAAATCTTGCGCGAACGGCGACTCGAAAACGGCCGTCTTCCGACGCGCCAACTCGATAAAAAAGGCTTCGTCCAATCGGACGTCGCAAGCGTTTCAAAACCGTTCGCGACGCGCTTATACGCCGGCGTCGATCGATATACGGCTCGCGAAAAAAAAGCCTTCGTTCGCAACTTGTCCTTCGCCGCGTCGAAGAAGAGCGGCGTTTTACCGAAATATTGCGATCCGATGTAATTTTGCAACTCTTCGCGCATCAAACGATGAACGGCGCTCGCGCCTTTGTCGGTTCTCGCGCTTTCTTCTAAACGTTTATCGGTCATTGCGTTTTCTCCTAAACGCTTTCCTTAAAAGAATATCCGAGCGGTTCCAACACGTTCCGCATCGCGGCGAAAACAGCTTCCGACGTTTCGCGCCGGAAGCGATTTCGGCGATTTTTCGAATCGTCTTGAAACGCCGTCCAATCGAGAGCGGTCAACTGTAAAGCTCCAAGAAATTTTGCTCGCTCGGCGGCGCCAAGTAACCGACGTTAAACTCGACGAAGCCGTCGCCGCGTTTGTCAAACGAAGTCGCCGACAGCGCGCAGCAACTCGCAAGTATCGCGTTGGCAAGGCTTCGTCATTCTCCGTTTTGCGTTTGCCAACTTGGTGTTTAACGATAACGCCGCCGTCCGTTTTCGACGCGCGTCCAAAAATAAACCGCGTTCGCGCCGGTCGTTTGGTCGCGAGGTATTCTCGCCAACGAAACGCGCTCGTCGGCGGCGTCGGGCGGCGCCTCCTTCCAACAACGCCGACGCGACTTTCGCCCGCTTTTACTTTCGCGCTCCAAGTTCGTTTCTAAAAACTCGAGCGCACTTTCGTCGACGTCGCTTTCCGCAAATTCAAGCCCGCGCGGCGCCGCTTTAAACCTTTCCTTTAAATGCGTTGCGGCGACCGCGAATATATCGGCGCCGCTTGCGCAAAACGTCGCCGACGCCAAGCAATCGCCGCCGCGTTCCTCGTTTTCTTCCTCGCCCCCTTTGCGCGTTTTCTCCCGTTTCGACGTCGAAATTGCGACGCGGCGTCCAATACGTTCCGAGTCCCGCGACGGAAGCAAAATCGCAAGGCGCGACTCCGCGCTTACTTTAATTCCTTCTTTAAGCTTTTCTTTTATAAAGTTTACGCTCTGAAACGATTTTTGCGAGACAATAAGAATAGACTTTTCTTGCGTTTTAAATTTACGCACATAATCGTTATAGGGGTCGTCATTATTGGGCTCGACCGTCCACTTAATAATCCCAATAAAACCGTCTGAAAAGTCGCCGTCGTTAAATAAGAATCCACGATTATCAAATTTCCGAGGACGCTTTCGCTCTTCGTGAAACGGTCGCAATTCGTCGGCTTCTACATCCGCCAAACGTTTAATTACCGAATCGGCGCTCGCTTCAACAAAGCAAAGCGACTTGAAGGTTTGTTCTTAGCGGTCGCCGTACATATAATCGTTAACTAACGCCATTATTCGTTTTCCTTTGTCGCTTGTTTAACCTTGCCGTTTTGAAACGTCCTTCAAAATAGCCAACGCGTCTTGCGAAATCTCGCCGACTTGCAACGCTTGCCGCAACCAGTTTTTCGTCGCCGGATACGCGCCGTTCAACCGCGACGCTAGCGCCGCCGCGTTCGAGCGAGAAAAACCGACCGTCGCTCCGCCCCGTCGTAAGCGCAGTTTTCGCGACAAATCGCGATCCGAAAGCGCGCCGTTCGACACGGCGTCGTCGACTCCTTCAAAGCGCAACGTTCGAAGGCAATCCTTGCCGAGCCAAATCTTTAGCGCCGTCCCCTAATCGACGTCCTTA
>JAZQAP010000185.1:0-1915 GCA_045545275.1 Thermoguttaceae bacterium
CCCAATGTTCGTAAAGCAGCTTGATCGCTTCTTGCTCGGCGACGATTTCCGCTTGCAACTCCTTAATTTTCGCGCCGTCGCGGAGAATTTCCGGCTTCACCGCGTCTTCGTTGAGCGACGCGAGCCGAGTTTCGCCAAAGAAAATTTCATCCTCGATGTCGGCGACTTTGCGGAACGGGAACTTGCGCTTTCTCTTTTCTTTTTTCGCTTTCGGGTCGGCCGCGGGCGCGCCTTGCGACGCTTTGAAGTTGGCTTCGGCGTACTTCGACGGGTCGGAGTTTTTCGCTTTATTGCTCGGAACGCCGTTCGTTCGGTTCGCGTCGAGGTTCGGGACGGCGCCGCGATTTTTCCCTTTACCGGCTTTCGGAACGCTCGGCGTCGACGGAGCGGAAGTCGTTTGCGCGTTGGCTTTGCGATTCGTCGGTTTCTTTTCGAGCGACGAACGGCGCGCGAGGTTCGAGTTCGCCTTGACCGGCGCTTTCCCGGCTTTTTTCTCCGGTTCGAACGGTTCGTCGAGCGCGTTCGGGAGGAACGGGTCGGCCATCAGCCCCTTCGAAACCATATGACGGAACGTCGAGTAGTTCCCGTCGACGATTTTATACGTCGCGTTCGGCTGGACGACGAGGAGCTTATCCGCCACTTGGTCGACGAAGTAACGGTCGTGGCTAATGAAGATAACGCTTCCTTCGAAGTCGCGAATCGCTTTTTCGAGCGCCTTGCGGGCCCAAAGGTCGAGGTGGTTCGTCGGTTCGTCGAGGATAAGGACGTTCGGGTCGTCGGCGGCGAGCTTCGCCAACGCGGCGCGGCACCGTTGTCCCCCGCTTAAATTGCAAACTTTAAGGAGTTGCTGATCGCCGGAAAGCCCGAACGCGCCGAGCAGTTTGCGGCGTTGCAAGTCTTCGAACACCTTCTTTTTCGGTCGAATCGCGTCGACGACCGGCGTTTGATCGTCGACGACGCGCAACTGTTGGTCGAAGTAGCCGACTTCGACGCCTTGCCCGAAGCGGACGGCGCCGTCGTCCGGCGTTTCTTCGCCGAGCAAACAGCGCAAAAACGTCGTTTTTCCGCAACCGTTCGGCCCGAGAATCGCCCAACGTTCGCCGCGTTGCACGTCGAACGTAAAGTCTTTAAAGAGCGTGCGTTCGCCGTATCCTTTCGTCAAACCTTCGACGCGGAACACAATGTCGCCGGTGCGCGACGCGGGCGGGAACTGCATCGGCGGCGCCGAGACGTTGCGCGGAACTTCCGGCGGGTTCTCTTCGAGCCGTTCCAATTTTTTGCGACGGTCTTCGGCCTGCGCGGCCTTCATACCGTAATGGTGGCGGCGGGTAAAGTCTTTCGCTTTCTCGACTTCCTCGACGTATTTTTCGTAAGTTTTCGTCTGAACCGCGAGGCGTTCTTCCTTCAAGCCGAGATACTTCGTGAAGTTCCCCGGGTAATCGTCGACCGTTCCGGCGTAAAGTTCGAACGTGCGGTTCGTTACGCGGTCGAGGAAGTAGCGGTCGTGGCTGACGAGAATCACCGCCGCCCGCGTCGTTTTCAGGAAGTCTTCGAGCCATTCGGTCGCCGCCAAGTCGAGGTGGTTCGACGGTTCGTCGAGGATCATAATATGCGGCTCTTCGAGGAGCAACTTCGCCAATCCCAAGCGGTTAAGTTCGCCGCCGCTGAGCGTCGCGACGTCTTTTTCGAAGTCTTCGTCGCGAAAGCCGACGCCGTGTTAAATTCGCGCGCCGCGGTGTTCGATGTTGTACGCGTCCTTGCGCATCAATTCTTCGTGAATTTTGTCGTATCGCTTGGCCAAGCGGTCGCGTTCGGCGTCGGCGGCGACTTCGCCCATTTTGACGGCGATTTCCTCCGCTTCTTTTTGCATATTGAAGAGCGGCGCCAGCGCGACGCGAGCGGCGTCGATCAGCGT
>JAZQAP010000186.1:0-2626 GCA_045545275.1 Thermoguttaceae bacterium
AAAGGGTTGTGTGGTTACTAAACGCTTCGGACGTCGGTTTTCATTATATCCCCCTTCTTCTCTTCGGCAAGGGGAGCCCGTCAAATTTTTTTTCCTTTTTCTTCATTTTTCAACCTTTTCCATCGATTTTTCTTTTCTTAACGCAAACGACATTTTAACTCGTTTCACCATCTTACGCAACTTAACGGAATGCGCGTCCAAATTTTGCTTAAATTTGCAAAAAACTCATTGACGCCGCCTCAAACGTCGATTATGATTACATCGTCAACGGTTTTTGCGACGGCGCCCGGATTGTGCGCGTTCGTCGAATCCGTCGATTTCCGTCGAAATACGCCCTATTTATTAATAACGACAAAAGGAACGAAACGATGCGCAATCTCAATCGCCGCGACTTTCTGAAATCCTCCGCTTTGGCCGCCGCCGCGACCGCGATTCCTTGGACCGAAACGGTCAAACCGGTTTGGGCGCAAGCGCCGAGCGACCGGCTCCGGATGGGTTGCATCGGCGTCGGCTCGATGGGGCGCGGCGACGCGCACGGCTTCAACTGGCAATGCGATATCGTCGCGATCTGCGACCTCGACGAAGATTACGGGATCGGGCGCACGATCAAATCGGGAATCGGCAAGAAAGACGAAAAAGGCCAAACGATTACGCCGGACGTCTACAAGGATTACCGCCGCCTGATCGAGCGCGACGACATCGACGTCGTTACGGTCGTTACGCCGGACCACTGGCACGTCAAGATCGCGATCGAAGCGCTCCAAGCGGGCAAACACGTCTTCTGTCAAAAACCGGTTACGTTGACGCTCGAAGAAAACGCGCTCATTCGCAAAGCGGTCGAAAAATACGGCAAAGTTTTCCAAGTCGGGACGCAACAACGCTCGCAACGCGACCAATTCGCGTTGGCCGCACTCATCGTTCGCTCCGGGATGATCGGCGACGTCAAGAAGGTGATCTGCCACATCGACGGTTCCCCGACCTCCGGCGACACGGACATTCCGCAAATGGCGCCGCCGGCCAACTTCGACTGGAATATGTACCTCGGTCAAGCGCCGTACACGGAATTCCTCGGCGACGGCGACTTCCTCAACAAAAATAACAACGACAACCGCTTCGGTCGCACGCGTTGTCACTACGAATTCCGTTGGTGGTACGAATACTCCGGCGGTAAATTCACCGACTGGGGCGCTCACCATATCGACAGCGCGTTCTGGGCGCTCGGGCTCGACAAAGCCGGAACCGGCCCGGTCAAGGTCGACGGCACGAACGCGAAACACCCGGTTCCGTTCAAAAACGGGTACCCGACCGTTAACAACCGCTACAACACGAGCCACGAATTCGACGTCGGCGTTCAACTCTCGAACGGCACGGAAATGCGCGTCGTCAGCAAGTCGAAGGACGGCAACGGCCTCCTCTTCGAAGGGACGAAGGGTCGCTTCCACGTCAGCCGCGGGCGTTGCAAGGGCAAGGTCATCGAAGAACTCAAACCGGACACGTTCAAACAAGCCGACTTCGACGCGCTCTACAACGGCAAACCGTTCGAAGGGCACAAGCAAAACTTCATTCGCTGCATTCGCGAAGGCGGCAAACCGGTTTCCGACGTTTGGTCGCACGTCCAAGCGTTGCACTGTTGCCACCTCTGCGGTATCGCGGCCCGCTTGAACACCGTCGTCGAATGGGATCCGGCGAAAGAACAAATCGTCGGCAACGACCAAGCCGCGTCCTTCTTCGGTCGCGAACAACGCAAGGGCTTCGAACTCCCGACCGTTTGACGTTCGCCGTTCGGTTTTTAACGTTCTTTCCTTGTTGTTAAATTAAGCCGTCGCGGCGGCGGACGGATTCGCGTCCGTTCGTCGTCGCGTTTCGTCTTTTCTTTCGACTTCTTGCCGTCGGCGTTTGTTCGCAAACGTCGGCGACGGGTCGCCTTCGGCCCGAAATTTTTTCCTTTCCTTTCTTCTTTGTCGTTAACCTTGTCTTTAACTTTCCTATTTTACCCTAATCGCCGAGATTAAGGAAGATTTCGCAATGAAACAAGATTACATTCACGTTTGCGTCGTTTTGGACGCTTCCGGTTCGATGGGCGTCGTCGAAAACGACGTCAAAGGGACGTTCAATTCGTTTATCGCCGAACAGCGCGAACAGCCGGGCAAAACGGTTCTCGACGTTTACCAATTCTCCGACGAAACGACGCGCATCGTTCGCGGCGCCGACCTTTCGACCTTTGAAAACAACTTGATGCGCAATTATCGCTGTTCCGGTCGCACCGCGCTAAACGACGCCGTTTGCCAAGCGATCGACGAAATCGGCGCCGAGTTCGCCGCGCTTCCGGAGTCGGAGCGACCGGAACAAGTTCTCGTCGCGATCTTGACCGACGGCGAAGAAAACGCCAGCCGCCGCTTCACGAAAGCCGACGTTAAAGAGCGAATCGACCGTCAAACCAACGTTTACAGCTGGAAATTCGTCTTCCTCGCCGCCAACATCGACGCGACCGAAACCGGCGCGTCGCTCGGACTCGCCGCCGACGACTGCGTCGCGTTCGAATGTTCGGAAGCGGGTTTGGAAGACGTTCGCGCCTGTTTCTCGAGCAGGCTCGCTTCGATGCGCGCTCCCAAGCGCCGATAAACCG
>JAZQAP010000187.1:0-6198 GCA_045545275.1 Thermoguttaceae bacterium
TGGGCCGAGTGGAACGGGCGGTTCCGCGACGACGTCCGCCGTTTTTGGCGCGGCGACGACTGGGCGCTCGGCTCCTTCGCGACCCGTTTTTCCGGCTCGAGCGACCTTTACCAAAAGAGCGGGCGTTCGCCGAACAGCAGCGTCAATTTCGTTACCGCGCACGACGGCTTCACGCTAAACGACCTCGTTTCGTACAACGGCAAGCACAATTACGCGAACGGCGAAGAAAATCGCGACGGCGAGAACAACAACGTCAGTTACAACTTCGGCGTCGAGGGCGAAACGACGAATCCGCGCGTCAACGAGCTTCGCGGTCGGCAAGTTCGCAACTTCTTGACGACGTTAATGTTAAGCCAAGGCGTTCCGATGCTCGTCGCCGGGGACGAAGCGCGCCGCACGCAGCAAGGGAACAACAACGCCTATTGCCAAGACTCGCCGATTTCTTGGCTCGACTGGGCGCGAATCGAGGAAAACGAAGATTTGCGCCGGTTCTGCGCCGCGCTGATTCGCTTCCGCCGTCAAGAGGCGACGCTCCGCCGCCGCGACTTTTTCACCGGTCGCCCGCAAACGCCCGGCGAGCTTCCGGACGTCTCTTGGTTCGACCCGCGAGGCGGCGCCGTCGATTGGGACGCCGCGCAACCGCCGACGTTAACCTGTCTCGTTTCGGCGCTCGACGTCGCGAACGACCCGGCGGTCGACGCGGAGGCGCGCCGTTGGGCCGCGACGGTCGAAACCGGCGTTCCGTTCAACTTGATCGCCGAAGCGGCGCCGGAGTCGCGGTTCCATATTTTAACGATGTTCAACGCGTCGGCTTACCCGCAAACCTTTTATTTTCCGGCGGTTGCAAGACGTCCGGACTTCGAATGGCGGGCGTTCGTCGACACCGCCGCGTCGTCTCCGCTCGACGTTTACCCGGACGCGGACGGCCCGGCCCCGTTCGTTCGCGGCGCTCTTTTGCTCCCGGAACGTTCGCTGAAAGTGTTCGTTTGCGAGGCGCGACCGAAAGAAGCGGTCGTTCAACCGCGTTTGCAATAAGAGGCTCCGCGTCGATTTTCGTTTTCGCTCAACCTTAATTTCAACAACTAACCGTTAACGTCGCGCGTTCGATTTTCGTTTGATTTTCACAATCAATTTTTAATCGTTTGCGCGACGTTATTTTATTAACGTTTTGCAGAGCAATGAACGTTTCCTTATTGACTCCGTTTCGTTTCTCGAAACGCGCCGTCGTCTTTTTCGCGACGCTAACGCCGGGCGGAGCGTTCGACTTCGCGCCTTCTCCTATACTCCCCGTCTTTCGCGCTCCCCTTATTTTCGCGCAAGAGGAGGCCCTGGAGTGGGACGCGTTCCTCGAACGTCGGGACGGTTGGCTCGCCGCCGACGGGATTTACTCGCTCGACCTCGGACGCGACGTCGCCGACGAAAACGCCGTTAAAGTCGACGCAAATCCGCCGACTTCGCAAAAAACGTCCGTCGCAACGCCGCGCAAAACGCTTTTCCTTTTCAGCGACACGTTCGGCGGCTCGACAAAAAACGCCGGGCGCGATTTCGACGAAATCAAAATGTCGAATCATTCCTTCGCCGTCTTGACCGGAGCCGCGCCAAACCCGGAAAAGATCGCGTTTTTTTGGCGGCGAGAAGCGGAAAACGAAGAATTTGCGCCGACGAAACAAGACAGTCGACCAAGCGAAAACGCGCAAAATAAGAAAGCAAGCGAAAACGGCGAAGAAGCGCCGACTTTACCGGAGCGTCTCGCGCCGCGCAACCCGCTCGGCGTCGACCGTTGGCTCCAAGACGGCGTCGTTTGGCGCGGTCGCGTTTGGACGTCGGCGCTCCTCGTCGGCGCCGGTTGGAAGCCGGAACGGGTCGACGCGGTTTCGATCGGGCTCGACGCAAACGGTTCTCCCGATTTTAACGACGTCCGAATCGACGAAACGGCGCCCCTTTCGTTCAAAACGGAAAAAGCGCAAGTCGTTTTCGGCGCGGCGATTTGCGACGACGCGGAGGACGGTTTTCTTTACGTCTTCGGCTATCTCGACCGTTTCGACTCCGGGAGTCGCAAAGACCTCGTCGTCGCTCGGGCGCCTCGGGCGAGTTTCGGCGATTTTTCGACTTGGCGTTATTTCGACGGTCGCGGTTGGTCGCCGAACGTCGCGGACGCGGCGCGTTCGGAAGCGGGGCTCGTCGAACGGGTTTCGACGGAGTTTTCCGTTTCAAAAATCCGGAGCGGCGCGAACGCGGGCCGTTATTTGCTCGTTTACACGCCGGGCGTCATCGGGAACGAAATCGCGTTCCGAGTCGGCGACAATCCTTGGGGGCCGTTCGGGCCGGAAACCGTTTTTTACCGCTCGACGGTTCCGCGAGAGTTCGAACGCGGCGTCCGCTGTTACAACGCGAAAGCGCACCCGGCGTTCGGCGACGACGAAAAAATCCTCGTTTCGTACAACGTCAACCGCTTAGGAACGCTCCCGCGCCGCCCCGCCGAGTACCGCCCGCGCTTCGTTTGGCTCCGCTATTCGACCGTCGACGCCGCGACCGCTTCCAACCAACGGAACGCGCAATAAAAAGACGAACGCCGTCAAAGTCGACGCAAAACGCTTAAATCGACGTCAATTTCCCCAAAGACGCGCGGCGGCGTCCGCTTTCGCCGTCAGCGCGAGCTAGTAACGACCGTTCCGAGCGGTTCGCGTCCCGGGTAATTGACCAAGACGTAAACGTTGCGGTTCGGCTCGACGCGAACGGTCGTTTCGACCGGCGTCCCGATGCGTTCGCCGTCGCGGTTTCCCGGGTAAAGGGTCAAGCGCCGTTCGCCGACGGGAAGCTCCAGCCGCGCCGCTTGGATTTGCGCCGGAAGAAGCCCCCAACATCGGGCGTCCGCCGTTTCGGTCGCCTCCCAAACGACGCCCGCGACGTTCGCCGCCAGCCCGACCCATTCGTTGACTTGCCCGACTTGCTGCGCCGCGTAAATCGTTCCTTTTTTGACGATTCTGCGGACGACCGCCCGAGCGATTATTTGATTTTTCGTCGCTTCGAACTGCCGCGCCGCCATTTCGTTGACGTCGGCGAGCGTCTCCGTCGCCGCGGTTCGTTCGCCGTCGACCTCGACCGAAACGCAAGCGATTCGCGGCTCCTCGACGACGATTTGCGGAATCGGAACCGGCGCGACGGTCGGCGGAACCGCGTATTTGTTCGTCGCCGAGAAAATTTGGTCGGCGATCAGGAGCGAAACCTGCGTCGCGGGCGAATAAACTTGCTCTTTCCAAGGGCCGCGCCCGACGAACGCGAAGACGTAAACGCAACCGTTCCCCGGTTGAGAATGAACGCTCGTTCGCGCTCGCTCGACGTCCGCCCGAGCTTGCGTAAACTCCGGAGCCCAAGCGGCGACCTGTTCGTATCGCCGCGCCGCTTCGTTTTGGTCGGCGTAAGTCTCTTCGAGGAGGAGTCCCTCCAAATAAGCGCCGAGCGGGACGCGCGGGTACGCCGTTTTCGGATTGACCGTTTTTTCCGGATTTTCCGGGTCGGGAATCGCGCCTCCTCGGACGATTTCGTCCTGTTTGGCGACGATCTGTTTCGCGAACGCTCGAGCGTCGCCGCCGTCGCCGGAAACGCCGTCCGCTCCGCCGCCGCTCAACAACTCCGCAAGGGTTAAATAGGCGCGAATCAAGACTTTCTCGTAATCCTCGCCCTCGTAAGACGCGGCGTTTTCGTCGGCAAGATACGTCAAGAGATTTTCGCCGGTTCGCTTCGCCGCTTGAAGTTCGAGTTCGTCGAAGCGGTCGCGGACGGCGAGTAATTTCGTTTTCGCGTCGGCGACGCATCCTTCGCAAAGCGCGACCGAAGCGGCGTTTAGCGTCAAAACGTCTTGCTCTTTTTTCGGCGCGTTTTTCGCCCGACGCTCGATCTCCGCCTTCGCCGGTTCGAGCGAGCCGACGTCGTAAAGATCGCGGCGAACCGTTTGCAAATGCTCGGCGTACCGCGACGCGCAACCGGGCCCGACGAGCGCCGCCAAGAGCGCAGCCGCGCCGAACGCCGTCGCCGCGCCGAGCCGTCGTCCGCCCGTCGTTTCTTTTCGACCGTTTTTTCTCCGTTTCGCCGCGTCCGCCAAATTTCCGTTCCGTTTTTCCGTCGTTCCGTTCGACTCATTCTCTCGCGAATTTTTCGCCGGTAAAAGATATCGATTTTAGCGGTTCCCGTCAAGTCGAACGTCGCCTCTTTCATTCGATTCTTCCCCGTTTCGTCGCGCCCGGCAAAGTTCGTTTAGTTTTCCCGTTTTTCGCCGACTTTCCTTCGTCGCGAACCGCTCGACGTCAAAAAATAACGATTTTACCGATTCGCCTCAAACCGGACGCCGCCCTCTTGCTCCCGTAAAAAGTCAAAAACGCCAAAAGTTTCAACGAGAAAAAGGCGGAAAAACCGCGTCGGGTCGAATCGCAAGAAAAAGCGTCTCAAAGCGCTCCGCGACGCGCCCGTTCGCACTTTTGGGCAAACCGCCCCCGACCGTCGACAAAAAATCGCGCGACCCGACGAATTGCCCCGTCGAACCGCGCGACCGTTAAATTTCCCGCGCTTCCTCTAATTCAACGTCGAAAGCGTCGCTCTCCGCGTCAAGATTCCGCGACTTGCTTCAAAATTCCGTCCAACATATCGACCGTCGTCTTGATTTGTTCGCGGGTGTGTTCCGACGTCAGGAAGAAGCGAATGCGCGCGTGCCGCTCTTCGACCGCCGGGTGCAGAATCGGGTGCGCGTTCACGCCGTTCAGGAAGAGCATATGCGACGCTTTCAGGCAGTGAATCGAGTTCCCGACGATGACCGGAACGACGCCGGTATCCTCGGCCAGCCCGACGTCCATCCCGTATTCGCGCGCCAACTTCTTGAAGTAAGCGCTGTTTTCGCGCAACTTAGCGGCTCGTCCCGGTTCGCGTTGCAGGAGACGCAACGAGGCTATCGCGGCGGCCGCGGCGGCCGGAGGCATCCCGACGCTGAACATAAACGCCGGCGCGGTGTACTTCAGGTACTCGACCAACTCCTTGCGACCGGAAATGTAACCGCCGCAGCTGCCGAACGTCTTGCTCAACGTGCACATCCAAAGGTCGACGTCGCGACGGTCGACGCCGAAATGTTCGCCGACGCCGCGCCCGGTTTCGCCAAGAACGCCGATCGAGTGCGCTTCGTCGACCATCAGGAGCGTCTTATATTTGTTGCGAACGCGGATAAATTCCGGCAAGTCCGGATAGTCGCCGTCCATACTGTACACGCCTTCGAGCGCGATCAGAACGCGGCGGTATTTCTCGCGGTGTTGGCTCAAAATCTTGTCGACGGCGTCCCAGTCCCCGTGCGGGAACGGTCGGCGGCGCGCGCCGGAGAGGATGCAGCCTTGAACGATCGAGTTGTGCGCGAGCGAGTCGTGCAAAATCAGGTCTTCGGCGCCCATCAAGTGCCCGATGACGCTTTCGTTCGTTTGGTGTCCGCCGACGAAAACGACGGTGTCCTCCGTGCCGAGGAACTTCGTAATTTCGCCCTCCAACTCTTGGTGCAACGGGATTTCGCCCGCGACGATGCGGCTCGCCCCGGCGGTCGTTCCGTAAGTCGCGACCGCTTCCTGCGCCGCCGCGACGACGCTCGGGTGCCCGGACGAACCGATGTAGTTGTACGACGAGAAGTTAATGTACTCTTTACCTTTAATCGTCGTCGTCGCGCCGGCGGCGTCTTCGTGCGGCTCGAAGAAGTGGCTCAAGCCCAAACGGTTGGCCAGCTCGACTTTTTCGTGCATCGCGAGATATTCGGGGAATTTCGCGAAATCGTAACACGATTCGTCGATTTCATACGTTTTCTTCGCTTCTTCGGTTTCGAAAACGCGTCCGCCGCCGAGGTGTTTGCGCACCGCGTCGACGACTTCGCGAGCGGTGAAGAGCGTCGGCAAGACGTGTTCCGGAAACTGTCCGCCGAAACGGTCTTCGAGCGCGGCCAAAATCTCCATTCGTTCGAGCGAGTCGAGGCCCAGCTCGGTGATGTCGGAGTCGATCGAAAGGTTGCGAGCGCGTTCTTTAGCGACGCGGTAAACTTCGTCGAGAACGATTTTCACCGTTTCGTCGTACGAGACCGGACCGCAAGCGCAAGGGGCGTTTTCCGCTTTTTCGGGGTTTGGCTCGGTCGATTTTTCGTCCGTTTTCGCGCTCGATTTTCCAGCGACGGAGAGGACG
>JAZQAP010000188.1:0-7414 GCA_045545275.1 Thermoguttaceae bacterium
ACGCCGCCGCGCCCGCGACGAAGTCGAACCCGATGAGAATGTCGCCGAGCGCCGCGCAAAGGAGCCCGCAAACCGCCGCGACGTAAAACCGGCGGTTCGGTCGGTTAAGCGCGACCGCGAACGCCGCGTTGGCGACGGCGAGCGTCGCGAACCCGGCGCTGCAGGCGCATTTGAGCGGAAACGCGAACCCGCTTCGCCAATAAAAAACGTTCAAAACGAGTCCGACCGCGAGAAGAGCGACGTTCGCGACAAACGCCGCGGCGGTCGAGTTGGTCGCCGACTTTTGATTTTTCATTAAACTCTCCGATTTTCAAAGTTTTCAAACGGCTCGGCGCGTCGGTTCGAACGTCCGGCGGAGTCGAACCCGATTTTTTGATTTTTGTCGAATCGCTTTGTTAATCAAAAACGCTCCGGCGCTTTTAAGCGTTGACGCTAAGTTACGGCGACGTCGGCGTTAAGGTCGTTTGCGGGCGATCGCGAAGCGGAAACCGACGGTCGGGTGAAAATTCGCCGGTTTCAGGAAGTAGCGAGCCGCCGAGCGAACCTCTCTCGGCGCGTCGCGCCAAGAGCCGCCCCGAAGAGCGCGTTCGAACCCCGTCGCCGGGCCGACCGGGTCGACCGTCTCCCAGGCGTGATAATAGCAGCCGCGATTGCCGGAGGAGAAAGTCCGGCTCCAGTCGAGCGTCCATTCCAGAACGTTTCCCAACATATCGTAAAGGCCCCAAGGGTTCGGCGCGCGACCGCCGACTTTGCGCGGGCGTTTCCCGTTGCGCCAAATCCAAGCGAGCTTCGTTATTTTCTCGTCGGCGTAAAGGGGCCCGGTCGTTCCGGCTCGACAGGCGCGCTCCCATTCCGCTTCGGTCAAAAGGCGGAACTCGAACTCGTCCGGGAGAATCCCCAACCCCGTTTCTTCGTTGAGTTTGCGACAAAAGTCGTTCGCGGCGAACCAATGGAGCCCTTCGACCGGGAAGTCGGACGTGTCGAGCCCCTCGACCTCGCGGCGACGTTCGCCCGTCGCTTGATACCAACTCGGATTCTTCCCGACGACCGCCGAATATTGCGCTTGCGTTACCGGCGTTTCGGCGACCCAATAGCCGCGCGTCAGCGTTACTTCGCATTGGGTTTCCCACGGCCTGCGCAACTTTTCGTCTTCCGGACTCCCTATCGTAAAAGTTCCGGGCGGGCAAAAGCGGAACGCGAACTCGACGCCGGCGATTTGCAGAACGCGACGCGTTCCCGGTTCCGGAGCGAGCGTCGAATCGGGGGACGCGGCGAAGTCGTCGCTCGCAAACGTTTCCGGCGACTTTGGCGTTTCGACCGCGACGTCCTCCGAAATCGGGCGCCCGACGACGGGCCGAAAACCGACGAACCCGCGCCGTTCGCTCGGCGGGAGCGATTCCCGAAGCGCCGCGTAAGCCAACGACGGCGCGTAAGACCTCGGAAGACCGCGCAAAACCCGTTTTTCGCCGAACGTCGGGCCGGTCGGGTCGACCGTCGCGCCCTCCGGGTAGGCGCCGAAACGGTCGAGCGTCCATTCGAAGCCGTTGTACGTCGCGTCGGAAACGCCCCAAGCGTTCGTCAATACTTTCGAGCCGACCGGGAGAGGCGCCAGAGACCCCCAAACTTCTCCCGATCCCCAAAAGTTGACGCATTCGGGCAAAACGGCGAGCGCGTAACGCTCGGTCGACCCGGCCCGCGCGGCGTATTCCCATTCCGCCTCCCAAGGAAGACGGAATGCAAAACCTTCCGGCAAAACGTTTTCCGCGTTCAGTCGACGGCAAAACTCTTGCGCGTCGAACCAAGAGACGCCGTCGACCGGAAAACGCGGAACGTCTTCGGCGGTCGACGTTTTAAAGGGGGACGGCGCGCGTCCGGGGTTGTCCGGCGTCAAGGAAAAGCTCGGGTTCGTTCCGACGACCGTCGCGTATTGCGCTTGCGTTACCGGCGTTTCGGCGAACCAAAAGCCTTCGGTAAGCGTTACGTCGTGAAGCGTTTCGTTCGCGCCGAACCGTTCTTCTTTCTCCGTTCCCATCGCGAACGTTCCGGGCGGGCAGTATCGGAACGCGAACGTCGTTCCGGCGATTTCGACCGTTTTGCGCGTCCCGGCTTCCGGGGAAGCGTTCCAAGCGAGCGTCGTTTCGTTGTTTGTCGACATTGCGTTAATCCCTTTATTGAAGCGAGTTGGACGTTGGTCGGTTAAAGCCGGGACGGGCCGGGCGGTCAGTACGGGCGGCCCAACGCGATGCGGAAGCCGACGTACCCTTGGTGGAAATTGTGGTAAGGGCTCGCGCAATCGCGAACGGAAGAGAGGCAACTCCCGGCGACGGACTCCCAAGAGCCGCCGCGAATAATTCGCCCTTGGAGCCGCCAGTGGTCGTCCGCTTTCTCCGCCGGGCCGGTCGGGTCGGTCGCGACGCCTTCCGGGGGCGCGCCGTACCAGTCGGAACAAAATTCGAACACGTTGCCGTTCATATCGTAAAGTCCCCAAGGATTCGGCGGATAGGAGCGAACTGGCGTCGTTCGGCGCAACCAAGGGCCCTTTTCCCGCGTCCCGTACTGGAGCGTTCCGCGGCAGTTCGCCTTGTCGCCGTTGAGCGACGAGCCCCAAGGAAACGGCGTTTCGGTTCCGGCGCGGCAAGCGTATTCCCACTCCGCTTCGGTCAAGAGGCGAAAGACCCAACCGTCCGGCGGCGCGACGAGCGCGTTCAACTCCGCTAAAAACTCAAGACAATCGTCGAACCAAACGTTTTCGACCGGAAATTCGGAAGTATCGACGCCGCGAACCAACCCCGCGCCGCCGCCGGATTCTTGGAAATCAGGGGGCCAAAGGGAACCGCTCGCCTTCATATGAACCTTGGCGTAATCGTCCGCGTAAAAGTCCGGAACGGAGTCCGAGTCGACGAAAAAGCTCGGGTTTTCGCCGATTACCGCCTCGTACTGCGCTTGCGTTACCGGCGTTTCGAGCGTCCAAAAGCCGCGCGTCAGCGTTACTTGGCAACGCCGCAGGTTCCGCAAAGCCTCTTCGCGTTCTTTTTTCGTTATCGAACCGCAAATTTCGTCCGGGCTTTCTCCCATCGTAAAGGTTCCGGGCGGGCAGCGCCGAAACGCGAACTCGACGCCGTTGAACTCGAACGTTTTGCGCGTCCCGGCTTCGGGGGAGAGCGTCCAATCGTCCGCCAACTTTTGACGCCGCGTCGTCGCCAGTTCGCTCTTTTTGACGCGCGGCGGCGCTTCCGGTTCCGCGATCGGAAACCCGAGCGCCAACCGAAAACCGCGCGATTGCGAGCGAATCGGCGGAACGTCGTCGCGATAGTGGGCGAAATAACGAAAAGCCGCGTCGCATTGATAGGTTTCGGAATTCCAACCGCCGCCACGAAAGATTCGACATTTGACGGACTCGCGGCCTTGCGGCGGGCCGACCGGGTCGGTTTCCGCGCCGTCGCGAGTCGAGCCGAGCCAAGCGCGCCAACGGTCGAAAACCCATTCTTCGACGTTCCCGTGCGCGTCGTAAACGCCCCAAGGATTCGGCGGATAAGAGCGAACCCGCGACGTTCGACGGAGCGGTTCGGAATCCGACGCCTTGCGCGCCGCGCTGTCGCAGTTCATCGCCGACGGTTTCGGCGTCGAGCCCCAAAAGAAATGGGTTTCGGTTCCGGCGCGGCAAGCGTATTCCCACTCCGCCTCGGTCGGGAGCCGCAAGACGAAACCGTTCGGGAGGGCCGCCGCTTCGGTCGCTTTTTGCGCGCAGTTCGCGGCGTCGTTCCAAGAGACGCTGTCGACCGGGAAATCCCGCGTTTCGAGCGGGTCGAGCGCGGCGATTCGGGCGTCTTCCGCGTCCTCCTTAGCGCGAACCTTGGCGGCGTGTTCGGGGGACGATTTCGCGAGCCGCGCGAGGCGTTCCTCTCGTTTGGCGCGTTCCTCGTCCGTTATCCGTTCGAGTCGAAGGGGCGAAAAAAAGCTCGGGTTTTCGCCGATCAACGCTTCGTACTGCGCTTGCGTCGTCGGCGTTTCGGCGATCCAAAAGCCGCGCGTCAGCGTTACGTCGCGATAATTGGCGGCGAGCCAATCCCACTTCTTGCCGCGACGCGCCCCCATTCCGAACGTTCCGGGCGGGCAGTATCGGAACGCCCATTCGACCCCGGCGATTTCGACCGTTTTGCGCGTCCCCGCTTCCGGGTTCGAGTCCCAAGGCCCGTCGTAATTTTCGGCGACCGGCGCTTGTTTCGGCGATTTTTCGCGTTTTTTAGCCATTTTGCGTTTCTCCTTGGAACGAGCAAAGAAAGCGGGAAAGGAAGAGAGCGGCGGAAACGACCGGCGCGGGCCGTTTACGTCGACGATTATATCGCCGAGAAGGCGCGATTGCAAGCGTTTGCCGACGAAACGTCGCCGATTTTGAGAAAAAACTCTCGACGAGAGAAAAAGCGAGAAAACGGCGAAAAAAAACGTTCGCCGAGCTAACGACGAACGCTTGTAAAATTCGAAAGAAACGTCGTTTCGACGTCGGTTCCTTCGCTCTTGTCGGGCGAAACCGTCGCGACCAACGGCAGCGAAGAGACCGAACTCGCGCGGAAGCGCGGGCCCGGAGCGCCCGGCGGCGCCTCGGATAAAACCGCCTTCGGCGGGCGGCGTTTACGCGTCTTCGTCCGAATCGGCTTCGTCGGTTTCCGCGTCCTCTTCCTCTTCGGCGCGTCGGCGGACGTCGTCTTCGATAATCCAAGCCAAACGGCCCAAAAAGCGGAGGTAAAGCGCCGGAATAAAACTAAAAATCAGCGAAATAACCGCCGCCGCGAAGACCGCTCGAGACGCCGACCCCTTCGCCGAAACGACCGCGCCGATCGCCGCCAACGAGAGCCCGACCGTCCCGAAAAGGAACGCGAACGCGATAAAGTAAAAGTTGAGCCAACTCTTGCCGACGCGCTTCAAACTTTGAACCGTCTCCTTCGTCGCCAAGTAAAAAAGCGCGTCCTTCTGCATGCAGCCGAGGAAAAAGAACGGCGTCAACAGCGTTCCGGAGAACGCGAACCCGACGAGCGGATTCAAACCTAAAACGCCGAACAGGAACGCGCCCGGCGTCCCGCCGATGAACGTAAGCGCCGTCAACCAAAGGAATTGGCCGAGTCCGCCGACGAAGTTGTACTCCGGCCATTCGTCGATTTCGTCCGCGCCGGACGCCGTTTCGGTAAAGATGTGAAACGAGTGCGGTATCGAAAAAACGCCCCAACCGAAGCAGAAGAGCGAAAAAATCACCTTGTCGCCCCAAACGCAACGAAAAAACGCCGTCAGCGCGCCGAGTTCCTCGTTTTTCGCCAGCATCTCCGCGACGACGGTCGTAAAATGCCGCGAAAAGAGCCAAGTCGCCAAAAACAACGGGATAAACGCTAAACCCGAAATCACCCCCAACCGCAATAGGAACGACGGCGAGCGAAACGGCGTCATCAAACGGTCGACGAAGGGGCGCTCCGGCAACGGAATCCGTTCGCCGCGGACGTACTCGTCGTCGCCGTTTTCCTCGCGTTCGCGGCGCTTGCGTTCGTAAATCTCTTCGAGCGAATATTCGGTTTTCTCCGCGTCGTCAAAGTCGGATTGGAAACGCGATTTCTTCTTTTTCGGCGCGTCGTTTTTCGACGGCGCGACGGACGGCGACGGTTGCGGCGACGGCGGCGTCGGAATCGGTTCGGCGAGACCGTAAACGTCCGGTTCGCTCGACGGGGCGGGGGGCGCGACGGTCGGCCCGTCGTTCGGGTTCGGCGTCGACGGGGCGGAAGCGGGCGTCGCGTCGTCGGTGCGGAGCGCGAAAACGTCGTCCGGCGTTGTTTGCGAGACGAATTTCAAACCGAATTGCGCGTCGGCTTGGAGGCGCGAATCGTCGTTCGGACGGTCGGCGTCGGACGCGGCGGGGCGTTCGGAATCGGACATCGGGAGGCTTTCTAACTGTCGGCGGAAAAGGAGTTCGGAACGACCGACCTAAGGGGACGGCGCAAAAAAAAGGAACGAACGTCGTCGAACCGTCCGGCGCGGCGCGCGTCGGCGACCGGTAAAACGTTCGTCTTTAGGATACCGGATTCGAGTCGTTTTGGCAAGGGGCGGCGCGAAAACCGGCGACGATTTTTCGTCGATTTTGCCGACGTTCGACGACGGCGCGGAAAAAAGCGGTCGCGTCGGCTTGACAAGTCGGCTCGACCGGGCAAAATAAAGGGGACGGCGTCGGCGCGAGCGCGGACGGTCGAAACCGATAACACGTTGAAATAGGAAAGATAAGGAAAATGAAGAAATGAGCGAAATTCGCTTGACGAGCGTCGAAACGAGAACGCGGGACGCGCTCCCGGAATTGACGGAAAATATCGTCGCGTCGTACTCGCGAACTCGGGCGACGTGCCGGCTCGACCGTTGCTCGCTTCCAAACAAAGAGACCGTCGTCGAGATTTTGAACGATTTGAACGAAGTTCTCTTTCCCGGTTTCCGTCGGCGCGACCGGCTGAACTCGAACAACGTCGTTTATTACGTCGGGAACCTTGTCGACAAAATTTACGACGCGTTGCGGGCGCAGATTTCTCGAGCGTTTTGCGGCGAAACGGCGAACGGCTCCGCGCTCGAACCCTGTCGACCGGAGAAGCGCGCCGACTTCGACCGTCGCGGCGACGAAACGGCGGCGGCGTTTTTGGCGAAGATTCCGGAGATTCGCGAAAAACTCGAAAAAGACGTCGAAGCGGCGATCAAGGGCGACCCGGCGTGCAAGTCGACCGCGGAAGTCGTCTTTTGTTATCCCGGTTTCGAAGCGATTACGACGCACCGAATCGCGCGGGCGCTTTGGGAGTTGGAAGTCCCGCTAATACCGCGGATTATGTCGGAGCTGGCGCATTCGCGGACCGGCGTCGATATTCACCCGGGCGCGAAAATCGGCGAATATTTCTTCATCGACCACGGCACCGGCGTCGTGTTCGGCGAAACGTGCGTAATCGGCGATTGGGTCAAGATTTACCAAGGCGTTACGCTCGGCGCGTTGAGTTTTCCGCGCGACGAAAACGGCGAACTCGTCCGAGGAACGAAGCGACACCCGACGCTGGAAGACGGCGTCGTCGTTTACGCGAACGCGACGATTTTGGGCGGCGACGTCGTTATCGGTCGGGATTCGGTCGTCGGTTCGAACGTTTGGCTGACGAAGTCGCTCGCGCCGCGTTCGACGATCGTTATCGAGAAACCGCGCTTGGTCGTTCGGGAGAATTAGTCGAGCGAAAGATTGAGTTACCCGCGCGCCGACAAGGGCGAGCTCGTCCGCGGAACGAAGCGGCGTCCGACGCGGGAAGACGGCGTCGTCGGTTCGCCGGGCGACGATTTTGGGCGGCGACGTCGTCGGTCGGGACTCGGCGGTCGGGTCGAGCGTTTGACCGACGAAATCGGTCGAACCGCGTTCGAC
>JAZQAP010000189.1:0-6459 GCA_045545275.1 Thermoguttaceae bacterium
CCGCGTCCGCTCCCGCCGCCGACTCCGCTTCCGCGCCGTTCCCTTCCGTCGTTTACCGCAACCCGATCGCGTCCGCCGAAACGCCCGACGCTTGGCCCGATTACGGCTTCGGCGACCCGTTCGTTCTGCGCTTCAACGGTCGTTATTACCTTTACCCGAGTACGCGCGACGACCAAATCGGCGTCCGCTGCTGGAGTTCGCGCGACTTGACGAACTGGCGTTACGAAGGCGTCTGCTGCGTCGACCCGACGTCGAAAGGCGCCTACGCGCCGGAGGTTTTCCGCTGGAACGACGCGTTCTATATGATTACGTCCCCCGCCGGTCGCGGCCATTACGTTTACCGCGCCGCCGCGCCGACCGGCCCGTTCGAGCGCGTTACGGAAAACTTCGGCCTTAGCATCGACGGTTCCGCCTTGATCGACGACGAAGCGAACGCCGAAACCGGCGCCGCCGACGCTTATTTTTACTCCGCCGCCGACCCGGCGATTCGCGCTTATCGAATGAAAGCGCCGAACGTCGTCGACCCGCAACCGCTTCCGACGAAGTTGAATATGCGCGGTTGGACGGAGGGCCCGAACGTCTTCCGCGTCGACGGCGTTTATTACGCGACGTATTGCGGCAACCACGTCTTCAGCCGCGGGTACCGAATCGACGCGGCCTCGGGCCCGTCGCCGCTCGACCTGTCGCCGGTTCCCGATAATCCGGTTCTCGTTTCGACGGAGGGCGCGCCGGTCGGAATCGGGCACAACTCGGTCGTTAAGGGCCCGAATCTCGACCTATATTACCTCGCTTATCACACGCTCCTCGGACGCGGCAAGGTTCGCGGCTGGCCGGTTCGCGACGCTCGAATCGACCGTCTCGTTTTGAACCGCGACGTTTTGACGGTCGTCGGGCCGACGCGGACGCCGCAAACGCTCCCGCTCCCGGACGTCGCCCCTTGGTTCGACGCCGACGCCGACCTCGCGCGCCACGACCCGCTCGCCGCCGACGCCGACGCGAACTCGCCGGAAACCGCCCCGCGGCTCGAAAACGGTTTCCTCCGCCTCGCCGCCGACGCCGCCGTCCTCTTGCGCGACTCCGATTTCGACGGCGACTTCACCGCCGAATTTAACGTCGCGCTCCCGGCGCAAACCGGTCGAGCGGGCGTTCTCTTCGCTTACCGCGACGCGCAAAACTTCGGTCGCGTCGAAATCGACGGCGCGACGAACCGCGTTCGAATCGTTTTCACCGTCGACGGCGAGGAAACGTCGACCGAAGGCGCCCCCGCGCCCGCGTTCGGAGAAGCCGTCTCGTTCGCGTCGCTCCGCTCCGTTCAAGTCGAGCGCACCGGGAACCGTTGCTCGTTTTACGTCGACGACCGCAAGCTCGCCGAGCTGGAGAACGCCGCGCTCGACGGCGGAAAAATCGGCTATTTTACGTCGACGCCGGACGCGCTGTTCGGCTTCCTCGGCGCGACCGCCGCGACCGAAGGCCGGAGCGCCGCCCGACTCGCCGAACCGGTTCCGGGCGCCCTTTCGTTCGCTTACCGCGCGACGGTCGACGGTCGTTCGCCGGTCGAAATTAACGACGCGAACGGCAAACGACGTCGCGTCGCGGAACTCCGAAACGGCGACGCGCTTTCCCTCGAACTCGACGTCGCGGAAGCCGGGCTTTACGACGCCGCGCTCCGTTATTCGGCGACCGAGGAAGCGCGAGCGACGCTCGAAATCGCCGGTTCCGACGCGCCGCAAACGGTCGAAATCGCCCTCGCTCCGACGCAAGACGGCGCGTTCGCGACCGCGCTTCGCCGCCGAATCGCGCTTCCGGCGGGGAAAACTCGACTCCGAATCGCCGCCGCGACCGGTTCGTCGTTCCTCTTGTCGCGCCTCGACTTAACGCAAGGCGCCGCCGTCGCGAACGCGACCGATTTCGCGCCCCGCTTCGACGCTCCGGCTTACTCCGACGGCGCTTGGAAAGTCGTCGACGGCGCGCTCGTTTCGCAGGGGAAAAACCCGTTCGGCAAGCGGCTTTACGGCGACGCGGCTTGGGGCGACTACCGCGTCGACGCGACGCTCGAATTCCTCGACGGGCGTCCGAACGGCGGCGTCGTTTTCCGCGTCCAAGCGCCCGCGCTCGGCGGCCCGAACAACTCGCCGAAATTGGGAACGAATTTCTTCCGCGGCTACTTCGTCGGTTTCGCTCGGAACGCGGTCGTTTTGGGCAAACACGAGTTCGACTGGAAAGAGTTGGCGCGCAAGGAGTTCCGTTTCGAGCCGAACCAAAAGATCGACTTGCGAATCGAAGCGCGCGGCGGCGAGATCGTCGTTTTCGTCGACGGCGCCGAAGCGTTGCGTTGCGTCGACGACGCGCCGTTCGTTTCGGGTCGCGTCGGCGTTCGCGCTTGCGACGCGGCGTTGAAAGTCGACCGTTTAAGCGTCGCGCCGCTAGAATAACGCGCCGACAATCAAAAATCGACGCGCCCGTCTTCGCGCCGCCGAACGTTCTCCAACGCGATTCGTTCGGCGGCGTTTTTTTCTCGTTTTTCCTTATTTTACCCATTTCTCTTAAATTTCGCCGTTTACCCCGCCGCCGTCGACGCGCAAAAAGCGGTTATTTTGTTAAAATTCGCTAATTTTCTATTTTCCACCCTTTCTTTTTTATCGTTTTATTTTAAAATATCGTTAGAGTCGGAACGTTCGCGCCGTTTTCTCGGCGGACGGTCGCCGTTTTTTGCTTCGGCGGTTCGACTTGTTTTTCGACGCAAACCCATTTCCCCCCTATATATTAATAAGGAGAACAGTATGAAACGACGCTCGTTCGCTTCGTCGCTCCTGGCCGCCGCGCTCTTCGCGTCCGCGCCCCTCGCGGCGCCGGTCTTCGCGCAAGACGACGCCGCGCCGGCTCCGGAACCGACGAAACTGCTGCGTTACCCGGACGTCTTCGAAAACCAAGTCGCGTTCTGCTACGCCGGCGATATTTGGAAGAGCGACCTCGACGGAAACAACGTCGTCCGCCTCACCGCGCACGCCGGTCAGGAAGTCTTCCCGAAATTCTCGCCGGACGGCAAGTGGATCGCGTTCACCGGCCAATACGACGGCGACGACCAAGTTTACGTTATCCCGTCGACCGGCGGCGAACCGCGCCAACTGACGTATTACCCGACCCCGTTCGCGGCGGCTCCGCGTCGCGGCGTCGAAGCGCAAACGCTCGGCTGGACGCCGGACGGCAAGCAAGTCATGTTCCGTTCGAAGCGCGACTCGAACTTGGTCGACTCGCTGACGAACATCTACCTCGTTTCGGTCGACGGCGGCCTCCCGACGAAAATCGGAACCCCGGTCGCGGGCGCGGGCGACCTCTCGCCGGACGGCAAGCGCCTCGTTTACTCCCCGCTTTACCGCGACTTCCGCCACTGGAAGCGTTACGAAGGCGGTTGGGCGCAATACCTCCTCATTTTCAACCGCGAAACGAACGAGTTCGCCGAAATCCCGACGACGCCGCGCACCGACCGCGACCCGATGTGGGTCGGCGACCGCGTTTACTTCGTTTCCGACCGCGACGGCACCCTCAACCTTTACAAATACGTCCCGGAAGAAGTCGAAAAACCGGTTCAAAAGTTGACCGACTCGACGACTTGGGACGTTCGCTGGGCGTCGAGCGACGGCAAGAGCCAAATCGTTTACGAATACGGCGGGCTTCTCCGCGTTTACAACGCCGAAACCGGCGAAACGCGCGAACTTTCGATCGTCGTTCCGCACGACGGTTTGGCCGCCCGTCCGAAACGCGTTTCCGTCTCGGATAAACTCGAATCTTACGGTTTGAGCCCGAAAGGCGAACGCGCGCTCTTCGTCGCTCGCGGCGACGTCTTCACCGTTCCGCAAGAAAACGGCCTCGTTCGCAACTTGACGCAAACCTCCGGCGCGCACGAACGGAGCGCCGTTTGGTCGCCGGACGGTCGCTGGGTCGCGTTCTTCTCCGACGAAACCGGCGAAGACCAAGTTTACATTATCGACCAAAAGGGCGAAAAGGGCAAAATCCAGCTCACCGACTCGCTGACCTGCAAGCTCGACTCGCTCGAATGGGCGCCGAACGGTTCCGCGCTTTCGTTCCGCGACGCGCGCAACCATCTTTGGGCCCTCCTTCTCCGCTCGGAAGACGACGGAACGCCGAGTCGCGACAAGCTCGTCGAAGTCGCTCGCGACAAGTACGCCGGTTTCCCGGACGCCGTTTGGTCGCCTTGCGGTCGTTACCTCGCTTACGCGATCAAATCGGAAAACGAGTACCGCGCGATTTACGTTTGGGACAAAGAAAAGAGCGAATCGGTTCGCGTTACCGACCCGATGTTCGACAACGGCTCCCCGGCTTGGTCGCAAGACGGCGACTGGCTCTTCTTCATCGGCCAACGCGAGTATTATCCGCAATTTAGCTCGATCGAATGGAACTTCGCGGGCGACCGTTTCGACGGTATTTTCGCGATGGCGCTGCGCAAAGACGTCAAAAATATCTTCGCGCCGAAGAGCGACGAAGCCGAAGTCGCGGAAGCGGAAGAAGCGAAAACCGACGAAAACGCCGACGACGCTAAAGACGGCGAAGCGAAAGACGCCGAAACCGCCGACGCGAAAGAAATCGACTTCGACGGCATTGAAAGCCGCGTCGTTCGCCTCCCGATTTCGTCCGAAAACTACGGCGGTTTGAGCGCCGGCAAAGACGTTCTTTACTTCGTCCAAACGACCGCCTCGTACTACGGCCGCGGCACGGACGGCAAGAGCGTCCTGAAATCGTTCGACCTGAAAACGTTGAAAGTCAACGACTTCGCGACCGGAATCGGCGGCTACGCCCTTTCGGCGGACGGTTCGAAAATCCTCGTTTCGCAAGGCGGCTACAAGATGTACGACGTCGCGCCGACCGCCGGTTCCGCGAAAACGTTCTCGACGAACGGCTTGGCGGTCGACCTCAACCCGCGCGAAGAATGGAATGAAATCTTCGAAGAAGTTTGGCGCCGTTTCCGCGACTACTTCTACGTCCGCAATATGCACGGCCTCGACTGGAACGCGGTCGGCGACCAATACCGCTCGCTCCTCCCGCACGTTTCGCACCGCAGCGACTTGACGTACATCCTCACCGAAATGATCGGCGAGCTGAACATCGGGCACACCTACGTCGAAGGCGGCGACTACGTCGTTCCGGAACGTCCGGTCTGCGCGCTCCCGGGCGCTCTCTTCGAACTCGACGCTGAAAAGAATCTTTACCGTTTGGCGAAGATTTTCCGCGGTCAAAACGAAGAGCCGAAATACCGCTCCCCGCTGACGGAAGTCGGCGTCGACGCGTCGGAAGGCGACTACGTCTTGGCGATCGACGGCGAAAAACTCGTCGGAAACGACAACCCGTATCGTCTCCTGCAACACAAAGCGGGCCAAGTTACGCTGACGCTTAGCAAAGACGGTTCCGAAGAAAACGCTTGGACGACCGTTTACGTTCCGCTGGCGTCGGAAGACAACCTCCGTTACCTCGACTTCGTTCTCGAACGCAAAAAGCGCGTCGAGGAAGCGAGCGGCGGTCGCCTCGGTTACGTTCACGTCCCGAACATGAGCGGCGAAGGCGCTTACGAGTTCATTAAGTGGTACTATCCGCAAATCGGCAAGGAAGGCATCGTTATCGACGACCGCAACAACGGCGGCGGCAACATTTCGCCTTGGATCATTATGCGGCTGAACCAAAAGCTCCTCGGCTCCCGCTTCGCGCAAGTTCGCGAAACGCCGACGACCTATCCGACGATCGCCTGCGACGCCAAGTTGGTCTGCTTGATCAACGAAACGAGCGCGTCGGACGGCGACATTTTCCCGCACTACTTCCGCAAGTCCGGTCTCGGCAAGCTGATCGGGAAGCGCAGTTGGGGCGGCGTCGTCGGGATTTCCGGTCGCGGCCCGCTGACGGACGGCGGCGCGGTCTCGGTTCCGCTCACCGCGACGAACGACGAAACCGGCGCTTACGTCATCGAAGGACACGGCGTCGACCCGGATATCGAAGTTTGGCAAGACCCGAAGGCGATGCTCGAAGGTCGCGACCCGCAACTCGAACGCGGGATCGAAGAGCTTCTTAAAGAACTCGAAAAAGACCCGAAACGCTATCCGCAACGCCCGGCCGACCCGGACAAAAGCAAAGGCGCCGTCAAAGACTACACCAAATAGTCGCTTGATTTTTGAGCCCAACGGCGGTTAAAAAGAAAAGACGTCGAGTTTTCAGACTCGACGGCGCCGCCGGGCGCTCCGGGCCCGCGCTACCGCGCGAACTCGGTTTCCCCGCTCCCGTTGGTCGCTTAACTTTTAAGCCCAACAACGACGGCGATTAAAAAAGAAAAGACGTCGAGTTTTCAGACTCGACGGCGCCGCCGGGCGCTCCGGGCCCGCGCTACCGCGCGAACTCGGTTTCCCCGCTCCCGTTGGTCGCTTAACTTTTAAGCCCAACAACGGCGGCGATTAAAAA
>JAZQAP010000190.1:0-2485 GCA_045545275.1 Thermoguttaceae bacterium
TCCCTCGCGTTCCTCGTTCCGTTCCTCTTCTTGGCGACCTACGCCGGGTACGTTTGCGACCGTTTCAACCGCCGCAACGTCATGATTTGGGCGAAAGTCGCGGAGCTGCTGATTATGCTCCTCGGAACGGCGGCGATTATAACGCAATCGGTTCCGTTTATGCTCGTTACGCTCTTCCTGATGGCGTCGCAGAGCGCGTTTTTCAGCCCGGCGAAATACGGTTCGATTTTGAATCTCGTCCCGGCGGAGCGTCTTTCGCAGGCGAACGCTTACGTTTCGGCGACCTCGATGCTCGCTTGCGTCGGCGGTCAGCTCGTCGGCGGCTACCTCTTCGTTTGGTCGACGTTGAACCCGGAAGCGCCGGTTCCCGGAAGCGGCGGAATGGGCGCTCCGGCGGTTTGGGCGAGCGTCATTATCGGCGTCGCGACGGTCGGTTTGATTTCGAGCTTCTTCCTCCCGTCGATTCCGGCGGCGGACCCGAGCGCGAAATTCCCGGTCAATCCGTTTAGTCAAACGTTTATCGATTTACGCTCGCTTTTCCGTTGCCGTTACCTCTTTTGGGTTGCGTTGGCGAGTTCGTTCTTTTGGGGTTTGGGCGCGTTGGCGCAGTCGAACATCGACAAGTTCGCGACGGAAACGCTCCTCGTTCGCCAAGATTACGTCGGTTGGCTGATCGGCGCCCTTTCGTTGGGGATCGCCGGAGGCGCGCTCGTCGCCGGAAAACTTTCGCGAGGTCGGGTCGAAACCGGTTTGGTTCCGCTCGGCGCGGCGGCGATCGTTTTCTTCTGCGTCGTTTTGTACTTTACGCCGAGCGTCGTTTTGCCGGAGGGCGCTTCGGTCGCGTCGCCGTCGACCGTCGGCTTCATTTTCGGCGCGGTCGCGCTCGCCGGACTCGGTCTTTCCGCCGGTCTTTACGACGTTCCGCTCTTGGCCGCGCTCCAAAAGGAGAGCCCGGAGGCGAGCCGCGGTCGCGTTTTGGCGGCGTACAACTTTTATTCGTTCCTCGGAATGGCGATTTTCGCGACGCTGCAAGGCGTTTTCGCCGGGTCGTTCGGGCTCGACGCGAAGCAAATTTGGCTCGTTTGCGGTTTGCTTTCCCTTCCGGTTTTCTTCGCCGCGCTCCGCGGTTTCGCGATTCCGACGATTCGTTTCTTCGTTTCGCTCGGACTGCGCCGCTATTACGGCTTGCGCGAATACGGCGTCGAGAACGTCCCGGAAACCGGCGGCGTTTTGCTCGTCGGGAACCACGTTTCCTACCTCGACGCGCTGATCGTTTACTGCGCTTCGCCGCGTCCGGTTCGCTTCGTCGCCGACGCGGGCTTTTTACCGTCGCAAAACAAACTCGCGAACTTCGTTATTCGCAAAACCGGCGCGATTCAGATCGTCCCGGGCGACCGCCGCTCGATCGTCGCGATGTTGAAGGAGAGCCGCGCCGCGTTGCAAAAGGGCGAAGTCGTCTGCATTTTCGCCGAAGGCGCGCTCACCCGCACCGGCCAAACCCGCGCGTTCCAACCCGGCTTCCTCGCGATGTTGAAGGGTTCGGAAGACGTTCCGGTCGTTCCGTTCGCGATCTCCGGTTTTTACGGCAGCCGTTGGGGTTACGCGAAGTTCGCCGGACATAAAACGAAGTCCCCGTACCGCCCGGCGATTTCCTTCGGCGCGCCGACGACGCTCGCCGCCGAACGCGCCGCCGGTCGCGACGACGCGCATATTTCGCAACGTTTGCTCCATATCGTTCAAGAATTGGAAGTCGACGCGCAGAGCCTCAAACTTCATCCGGAAAACGTCCGCCTTTTGGTTCCGGCGCGCCGAGCGATTCGCAACCTCCGAACGGTCGGGAAGCGGCTCCAATTCGGCGACTCGACGAAGCGCGAAGCGACCGGCAAGCAAGCGCTCCTGCAGATTCTCGTTCTGCGCCGCGCTTTGCGCCGCGTCCTCGGTTCGGACGAAAAAGTCGGCGTCCTCCTCCCGACGTCGACGATCGGCGTCCTGATCAACGGCGCGCTCGCGTTCGACCGCCGCGTTCCGATCAACCTCAACTACACCTTCACGAACGACATCAACAACTACTGCATTAATAAAGTCGGAATCAAAAAGGTTCTCACGTCGCAAAAGTTGTTGGCGAAGTTGCCGCACTTGAACCTCGACGCGGAGCTTCTCGTCTTGGAGGAACTCGCGCCGAACATCGCGAAAATCGACAAAATCCTCGGCCTCCTCGACTCGTTGACGCCGACTTGGCTCCTCGAACGCCGCCTCGGCTTGACGAAAATCAAACTAACCGACCTGAACACCGTCGTCTTCACGAGCGGTTCGACCGGTATGCCGAAGGGCGTTATGCTGACTCACGGCAACGTCGCGGCGAATATGCAGAGTTTCGGCCAATCCGCGTCGCCGAAAGCGACCGACTCGCTCCTCGGAACGCTTCCGTTCTTCCACTCGTTCGGTTACACGGTGTCGATTTGGTTCCCAAGTCGGATCGTGGCCA